>JALRIQ010000324.1 GCA_023277325.1 Bacteroidia bacterium
TTGGAAAGCGAAGTGAGAAAACACCCGAATGCAAAAGGTTTTATATTCGATGGATTTCCTCGCACAACGCCTCAGGCTGAGGCGCTAGATACCTTCTTGGAAGGAATTGATACCACCATCCATCAAATGGTCGCTTTAAAAGTTCCAGAAGAAGAATTGGTGAAACGCCTTCTTTCAAGAGGAGCTGAAAGCGATAGGCCAGATGATAAAGATGAGGCCATCATCCGTAACCGCATCAAAGTGTATAATGATCAAACTGCGGTTGTAGCTGATTTCTATTCGACACACGGAAAATTCTCTTCCATTGAAGGAGTTGGCGATGTTGAGGATATTTTCTTCAGAATCTGCGAGGTTATGGACCGTTTAAACGCGAAAGCATAACCCAGTGGCTGAATCGAATTTCGTTGACTACGTAAAAGTCTGCTGCCGCACCGGAAAAGGAGGAGCTGGATCTTCTCACCTTCACCGCGATAAACGCACTGCCATGGGTGGACCTGATGGTGGCGATGGGGGTCGTGGTGGCCATATTATCCTGCGAGGTAACAAACAACTCTGGACCCTCCTGCACCTTAAATACCGCAAGCATATTATTGCTGCCGATGGTAAACCAGGTGAAGGTGGATTGCGTTCCGGAGCCTTTGGGAAAGACGAAATTCTTGAGGTTCCATTGGGAACCGTAGCCCGTCATAGTGAAACAAATGAAATCCTTTTTGAGATTACCGAAGATGGCGAGGAAAAAATCCTGCTATCAGGTGGTCGCGGAGGATTAGGTAATAACCACTTTAAAACACCTTCCAAACAAACACCCCGTTATTCCCAACCCGGAGAACCTGGAAAGGAAGAATGGATGATTTTGGAACTTAAAGTCTTGGCCGACGTAGGTTTGGTAGGCTTTCCGAATGCGGGTAAGAGCACGCTGCTTTCTGTGGTGTCTGCCGCAAAACCAGAAATCGCCGATTACCCTTTTACGACCATGGTACCTAACCTGGGTATTGTTCCTTACCGTGATTATAAGTCGTTTGTAATGGCCGATATCCCCGGTATCATTGAAGGAGCTGCCGAAGGGCGCGGACTAGGACTTCGCTTCCTGAAACATATTGAACGTAACTCCCTCTTGCTTTTCCTTGTGCCGGCTGATGCAGCGGATTTAAAAAAGGAATACGAGATTCTGCATGAAGAGCTGCGCAAATTCAATCCGGAACTTTTGCATAAACAACGCATTCTTGCCATCAGCAAGGCCGATATGTTAGATGCAGAGCTCATGGAAGAAATGCGCGCCACCTTGCCAACCGACATTCCACACATGTTCATTTCTTCAGTGAGCGGCTATAATATCCAGCAGCTGAAGGATACGATCTGGAAGGTATTAAACGAAGAATAAGGTTAAGGTTAAGTACCGATAACTATCGGGAGAGGTTAAGGAAATAAATTCTCTTTTCCTGAATTAAACCTCTGTAGGGAATTCTTATCTTACTGTCGTTTAATCCCTCTAACGACCTATGAAAAAGTTTACCCTCCTCCTCACACTTTCAGCCATTGTGCTGCTTTTTGTTCAGGCTGGCATCGACCTTCAACAACTTGATAACTATGAAGGACAACAAGTTCCCGACTATATCAATCGCGATAATACGCCCCCTTTTAACCTGATTAATAACAAAAGTGCAACCTTGGGAAGGGTGCTTTTTTACGACAAACAACTCTCGCTGAGTGGCAATCAAGCTTGTGCCTCTTGTCACCAGCAGCAATTTGCATTTTCTGATACCAACCAACTTAGTGATGGTCATGTTGGCGGCAAAACCGGCAGACATTCCATGCGCCTGGTTAATACACGCTTTGCTCAAGAAGCTCGTTTTTTCTGGGATGAACGCGCCACCACATTAGAAAATCAAACTACGCGTCCGATACAGGATCATATCGAGATGGGTTTTAGCGGCACTGAAGGCGATCCGGATATTGATTCCCTCATTCGCCGTATGTACAGCTTGCCTTATTACCCGGCCTTGTTCCGCGAAGTATACGGTGATTCGACCATTACTGAATTGAGAATGCAGCGCTCCATAGCCCAATTTGTTCGTTCCATTCAATCCTTCGACTCGCGATTTGATGTAGGACTTGCTCAGGTCAACGATGTAGGTGATGTCTTCCCAAATTTCACCACTCCTGAAAATGCTGGAAAGGCTTTGTTCCTGGCTCCTCCAAATCAAGGTGGTGCAGGATGTCAGGGTTGCCACCGTGCACCTGAGTTTGATATCGATCCAGTTAGCCGCAATAATGGAGTTATCCGTGTGGCTGGCACAGTCGACAGCATTGATTTAACCAATACCCGTAGTCCAAGTTTGCGCGATCTGTTTAATCCACAAGGTGAACTGAACGGTCCTTTGATGCACAACGGAGCGTTTACGAACATCCTCCAAGTAATCAATCATTATAGTGCGATACCAAACGACCCAAGAAATACCAATTTAGATAACCGACTACGTGGACCGGGAGGAAACGGCACGCAGCAGCTGAATTTAACAGCCACACAAAAGAACTTTATCATCGCCTTCCTGAAAACTTTAACAGGTAGCTCGATTTATACCGACCCTAAATGGTCGGATCCTTTTGAACCAGATGGAAGTCTAAAACTTACCGGTATTACCGCCAATTTGACGGCAGTATCTCCGGCCGCTATCCTTATGTATCCGAATCCATCCCATGGTGCGCTGAGCATAGAAAGTCAGCATGCAATTCAGGCCATTCATATCTATACCTTAGGTGGAAAATTGCTGAGTACGCAGTCTGGATACGGACAAAACTCCATTCAAATCCAATTGAATCAGGCTCGCGGAATTTATTACGTGAACATCCGTTTCGAAGACGGGCAATCCCATACCGACAAAGTGCTTGTTAGCCCTTAAATTCGTGATGAATTGGAAAACACTTTTCCGAAAACACAGGAATTATGACTGACGAACTTCTGATAAAACCCCTTGGATTTCCTTGGGAAACTTATGACCCCTTTCTGTTTTGTGCATTTCATCATGACAAATACCCAAAAGGCCAGGCCAATTTAGGTCCTGATCCCGCATTGCTTGCAGGACGTCGTTTGGGTGAGGATTTCGGAAACCGCACCGGCTGGAGCATGTACCATGGCGAAACCGTTCCTGGATTTCCTGCTCATCCGCACCGTGGGTTTGAAACCGTGACCATTGCCGACAGAGGGTTAGTGGATCATTCCGATTCTATAGGAGCTTCAGGTCGTTTTGGTAATGGCGACGTTCAATGGATGACAGCCGGAAGTGGCGTGCAGCATTCAGAGATGTTTCCCCTGCTAAATAAAGAAGGAGACAACGAGTTACTCCTTTTCCAAATCTGGTTGAATTTACCCGCTCGTTCAAAAATGGTAAAACCCCATTTTGCGATGTTCTGGAATGAGAATATACCTGAAGGGACACAAACCAATGCCGACAATAAAACAACACGCATCAAGCTGGTAGCGGGTTCATTCAAAGGCTTAAAAGCATTAGATCCAGCACCGGATTCCTGGGCGGCTAACGAAGACAACCAAGTTGCTATTTGGATTATCCGAATGGAAGCGGGAGCTGAATTGGATATGGATACCGTCGATTCAAATGTAAACCGCACCCTCTATTACTACGAAGGAGCTGGCTTGGAAATGAATGATGCGGTGGTATCTCCTATGCATTCGATTCGTTTCGATTCCGACCAAAAACTCCACATACGTAACGGTGACCAAGCTTCTTCCTTTCTCTACCTTCAGGGAAAGCCTATCGCAGAACCTGTTGCGCAATACGGACCCTTTGTAATGAATACTCAGGAAGAGATTTCTCATGCCTTCAGGGAATACCAAAGA
>JALRIQ010000325.1 GCA_023277325.1 Bacteroidia bacterium
AGTAAGGTAAGGTTGTGTTTTTTCATTGTATTGGTTTACTTTTTCGAGTTGCCGCAAATTTAAGGAAGCTGACTCGTCTTTTTCTTTGTATCGACTAAAGGAATAAACAGGTCGACTATCGCGCTTAATTACAGGTTTTGCTCAAAACGCTGCGAAGTTCCAATTTCACTTCTGGCCAAAGTACGGATGCACCGTCAGGACCAGTATGTAATTGCTTACACTCTTGGTTCAAGCGCTCAATACCTGTCTGACCATTCCACGCGTTAACGTCCATCATCCCTTCAATAATCAAGGTATCCCCATTCAGCAAATAGCGCATATCTACAGGACCTTCCAACTCATTCATGGTAAGCATAAGCTGTAAACTTCCAGATTCGTTATCGCCTTCTACATCCATCACGATTCCGCTCAATTCAGTTGTGGCATTCATGCTCCCGAAGAAGAATTTTTGAATCTTCATATCGCGGTCTTCATTTTTCGTATTGATAGAGCTAATAGGAATGATAAAGCGCGCACCTTTTAGCAACTCTTGCATACCTGCCGCATTTTCTTTGGCGGTTATCGACAATGAATCGAAGGTTCCTGCAACGCCTGCTCTTTCAGTAAACTTGTAGGCTGTCCAGGTCAGGTTTGTTTGGCTGCTGTTATAGGAGTAGGTGCAGATTGTCGCTACTGCCGGTGACGTTTCCATAGTATTCTCCTCCTCTTTTGGAGCAGAGTTTCCGCAGGATACAAGTGCAAGTGAACTTAGAATTGCAAAAGAATAGTTGATGTATTTCTTCATGGTACAAATTTTATGTTTTTAAAAAGGAAAGTGCCAGTATTCATGCTAATTCTTGCGCATCTGGCGCTGAATTCTTTCCTGCAATAATTTCTCTTCTCGTTTGGCCTTCTTAAATAGAATCTGATCTTCTACCTTGGCATGACGGTGAATATCCTCTTCAAGACGAATTAAATCGGCCATTACCACCTGATACAGGATCGGATCCTTTTCACTGTAAGCGTAATGCCCAGTCACTTCGCGTAACTCCTTCATTTCGTCGTCGTCTTGGGTATGACTTGCACACAAAACTTCGGTAGAATGCTGGGCCAATAGCTCTTGCGCCTTCTCTAAATCAAACTCTTCATTCAATCCAACCAACTGAAGGATAAATGGGAATATGACTTTCTCCTCCAGCATCATGTGTTTTTGCATGTCGCGGCTAAAGCGCTGAAAAACAGCTAATTTATTTGTTTCATTGAGACGTTCCAGATTACGGCGTATATGCGGAATTTTTGCCTTGGTATATTCGTGGTGGGTATATTTTAGGTAGGCTACCAGAACAGGAAGCTCTAAAAAATCATATTCAAATTCTGGGAGTTTATGCTGCACTTGTTCCAGGGCCTCTTCTAAGACGGTAAGGTCTACCCCATTTATTTCAGCAAGTTGTTCCAAGGTAAGATCTAGAAATTGCGGATAGTCGATTTCAAAAAGTTCAAACACCGTAGCGCGCGAAAGGTTTTCGCTGAGAATATATCTGAGGGGTATAGCTGCTAGTTTTCCCATTGTTTGCAAATTCCTTCAATTTCTGGAATCAAGTCGGTCGCTTTCATAGAATCTTTGGATTTCACCAGATTCAGGCGATCGGCCGCCATTCCGTGCAAATATACAGCGATTAAAACCCCGTCTTCCACAGAATATCCACGAGCAATAAGGCCCGTCATTAATCCACAAAGCACATCCCCACTCCCTCCTTTTGCCAATCCAGCGTTTCCACTGCCATTAACAAAACGACGCCCATCTGGAAAGAAAACCGTCGTGTAAGCACCTTTCAATACAATTACCCAGTTCTTCTCTCGACTCACTCTTTCTGCTGTAATCCAACGAGAACCCATATCTGAATGCTTGTGGGTAAGGCGATCAAACTCACCTGGATGCGGTGTAATCACCGTATTTCCTTCTGGATTTGCTTTCGGGTTCCGCGCAAGAATGTTTACGGCATCCGCATCAATTAACCAATTTGACGGTTCCTTAAAACAGCTGAGAATAGCCATTTCGGTTACCTTCTCTTGTCCCAAGCCCGGCCCAATTCCAATTGCCGAATATGCTGAGCAATCGGGAACGGCATTCAGATGCGTGGTGCCTGTTCCTTGCAGATAGATGGCCTCGGGAGCTATAGCCTGACAGGATAAAGCGCTTTCCTTAGGACTGGCAATAAATGTCTTGCCTGCTCCACTTGCCACACAGCCTAATGCAGACAGCGCGATGGCTCCGGGGTATTTACTGGATCCACCAATTAATAAAGC
>JALRIQ010000326.1 GCA_023277325.1 Bacteroidia bacterium
GATTCATCATACCTCAATTTAAATTCTCCTTTCTTGATTTCCATGCATTCAAGCTTATGCTCCCTAAATTTTACACTCTTATGACAAACCCTCACCCTTAACCTCACCCTTAACCTCATCCTCAATATTTTTCTTTCAAAAAGTATTGAAAGTTTTAAAAATACTTTTATCTTTGAACCATGAATCTGCAAGAAGGAAGAGAAAAGTTCATTCAAACATGGGGAACCCTGGGAAGCAACTGGGGCATCAACCGCACCATGGCGCAGATCCATGCCTTGCTTTTGATTAGTCCTGAAGCACTTTCTGCAGAAGACATCATGGAGCAGCTTAAAATATCTCGCGGTAATACCAATATGAATGTTCGCGCATTGATGGACTGGGGATTGGTATTTAAAGAATTGAAAGCCGGTGAGCGCCGTGAATTTTTCTATGCTGAAAAAGACATGTGGAAAGTGGCTATGCAGGTAGTAAAAGAACGCCGTAAACGCGAATTGGAACCTCTATTTGGAACCATGACTGACCTGAAAAAAGTAAAAGACGCCAGTGCAGAAGGTCAACAATTTGAATCAACGATTGCCAATCTTGACAGTGTTATTGCAAAGGCAGATAAAACCTTGGATCTGCTCGTGAAAGCTGATGAGAGCTGGTTCATGAACAACTTTTTAAAACTAATGATGAAATAGACCCTTTTTTTAATCAATACTTTCATATTTTTCTGAAAGTATCAAAATAACAAGAAAATGAAAACCTTACACAAACTCGACTTCCCCCTTCAAATGACGCTTTTAATCGGTTCAGCATTGAGTATGCTAATTGATACCGCATTTGGCTTTTTCGGCTTCTTTTTCGTTATCGGTGGCTGGCAAGCACTTATGGCACTCGCCTTTGTATTTGATGACAAAGAATTCCGCGATAGTGGCCGTAATGCATATGAACGTGTATTACTCACCGTCCTCGGGATAGGAATCATCTCAGCCTTCTTTCCCGCTGTATTATTCAGCTTCGGATTCATTATGCTCTTTATTGGGGTAATCATGGCAATCTGGAATATGAATATTGCCTACCGCGAATACCAACTCGCCAAAAGCAATCACCAAGTTTGGGATATCGATTGACCAACTACCAATCTAACAACTTACCCTTGACCTCAACCTTGTCATCCTTAGCGAGGCTTTTCGCAGAATCGAAGGGCTCAAACTTAACCTCAAACCCCAAAAACCCCAAAAACCATGGACAAACACGTTTTAGCCTACAGCATCTATTTGACGGTCACCCTCCTCATTACTGTATTCGTTGGCCGTACCCTATTCCGCAACGGACGCGTATTCCTGCGCGATATCTTTCATGGCAACCTTGAATTGGCAGAAGCGGTCGACAAACTGCTTCTGGTCGGATACTACCTGGTAAATATGGGCTATGCCGTCTATGCCATGATTGTCAATGTAAACATCAATGATAACCGACAATTGATGGAAGTCTTAAGCCAAAAAGTTGGAGTGATAGTCCTCATCCTTGGCGCCATGCACTTCTTCAATATGTTCATCTTCTTTAAACTACGTAAACGCGAACAATATGGCTTATAAACCACTCATCATCTTAGCGGGCGGCTCAGGGTATCTGGGCCACCTGCTTATCGAGTCGCTAAAAAACGACTATAAATTTCTTGTACTCGGAAGAGCAGAATCCAGTACTGTATCGACCGACTACCTTTCCTATCCTTCGAATCCGCAAAACTTAAGTGCACAACTTGAGGGTGCTCTGGCTCTGGTCAACCTAGCTGGTAAATCCGTGGATTGCCGGTATACTGAAAAAAACAAAGCGGAAATACTACGTTCCAGAGTGGAAACCACGCAGTACCTAGGAGAAGCAATGGCCGCTTGTCAAAATCCACCCG
>JALRIQ010000327.1 GCA_023277325.1 Bacteroidia bacterium
ATTAGAAAGGCCGAAGATTTATTCCAGATTCGTTCCTTTGGCTTTCGCGGTGAAGCCTTAGCATCCATCGCTTCTGTAGCGCAGGTGGAAATGAAAACCTGCCAGGAAAACGATGAACTCGGAACGCTTTTACAGATCGAAGGTTCAGAGGTCAAAAAGCAGGAGAGTTGTGTCAACCCAAGGGGCACATCCATAGCGGTAAAAAACCTCTTTTATAATATTCCTGCACGCAGGAACTTCTTAAAATCCAATGCAGTAGAATTCAAGCATATTGTCGATGAGTTTGTGCGTGTGGCCATGCCCAATCCTACCGTGGCATTTAAGCTTTACCATAACGATCATTGTTTGTATGACCTAAAATCGGCAACGCCTGGTCAGCGTTTGGCTGAGCTTTTGGGCGTAAAAGAAGATGAGCTCTTTTTTGGTGAAGAGCAGTCACCAGCAGCGAACTACCGCCTTTATCTGGGTAGTCCGGCCATTGCCAAAAAGACGCGAGGCGAGCAATATTTCATCGTGAATGGCCGCTTTATAAAAGACCCCTATTTAAACCATGCGATTCAGCAAGTGTATAAAAATTACCTACCCGAAGACCATCATGCGACCTATGTGGCATTTTTGGATTTGGACCCTACACGGATAGATATCAATGTCCATCCCACCAAAACGGAAATCAAATTCGAAGACGAAAGGACCCTCTACGCCTTGTTGAAGTCTGTGGTGAAAAAGACCCTGGCAGAACATCATTTGGGCAATACAGAAGAAAGCCTTTTCGACGACCATTCGTTTCATCATCTATTAAATGCACAGGTAGATCGCCCTGAATTTCCAACCGCTCCAAAAACAGCTACAACACCGGGATACAACCCCTTTAAAGACGATAACCCGAAGCAAAAACGTAATCTGGGTCATTGGCAGGATTTGTATGAGGGGATGGAGCATGTTGATCAGAATAATCAGGAGCCCAAACTACATCCGGAACTTTCCTTTCAGCAGAGCGAAGTGAAATTTCAGGTTCAAGGGATTTTACAACTGATGAATGCATACTTAGTGGTGCAAGGCAGCGAGGAGATGCTCATTGTAGATCAGGAGCAGGCACATCAGCGGGTTTTATACGAAAAGTTTCTTCAGGGAATCAGCGAACAAAAGAGCACTTCGCAGCAATTGCTTTTTCCACGTGTCATTGAATTTTCTGCCAATGATGCCGCACTTGTAGAAGACATCTTGGAAGAAATCCGCCATCTTGGCTTTGATATCAACCCTTTTGGTTCGGGTAGTTTTATCATCAATGGCTTGCCACCAGAAGCGGATAAGGCAGACGCCAAGGGGCTTTTAGAAGGATTAATCGAAGAATACAAAGCGTCATTTCAGGTAGATACCCAAGATAAACAGCGCGATGTGGCACGCGCTTTGGCGAAAAGAAGTGCAATAAGAAAGGGTCAAAAATTGAGTGGAGCAGAAATGCAACACTTGATCGCCGACTTGCTTCAATGCAGCGAACCTGCGCAATCTCCTTTTGGAAAGCCTGTTTTTGTTCGCTTTGATGAAGCCCACTTGAATAAATTATTTCACTAGCATGAATCAACCCGTTCGTTTCGGTCGCTTTAATTTATTGCCGCCAGTCGTTAAAAATCTACTGATAATTAATGGTCTGTTTTTCCTAGGATCACAAATAATCACGACCAAGTTTGGGTTAGATCTTTTTGATTTACTCGGATTACACTATTGGACTTCAGATGGATTTCGCCCGCACCAAGTTATCACCCACATGTTTATGCATGGCGACTTTGGGCATATTTTCTTCAATATGTTCTCGCTATGGATGTTTGGCTCGGTGCTGGAGAATATCTGGGGTAGCCAACGCTTTTTAGTTTATTATCTCATCACTGGAATTGGCGCAGCAGTCATCCATAATATTACAAAGGCCGTCGACATTTATAACCTTTCGCAGCAGCTCGGTCCAGAAGCAGTAGCAGAGATCAAGGCTCAAGGGTATTCCATTATACAAATGGGCAAGAACTATACAGACCCGGTTTGGAGGGCGCTCAACTCGGCATTAAACGGACCGACAATTGGCGCATCAGGGGCGGTATATGGCGTATTATTGGGTTTTGGCATGCTGTTTCCAAACACCCTTTTGTACCTCTATTTTATGATTCCGATTAAAGCAAAATATGTAGTTGGCGGGCTAATAGTATTTGAGCTTTTGCAAGGATTACACAACAACCCAGAAGATAATATTGCCCACTTTGCGCATCTTGGAGGAGCGTTAATTGGCTTCTTGCTGATAAAGTATTGGAATAAGAATAACCGACAATCGTTTTTTTAGAACATGGCCGCATTATTTGACGACATAAAGGCTTCCTTCAATAAAGGAAACAGCATGGTTCGCAAATTGATTTTTGTGAATATTGGCGTCTTTTTGCTTATTCATACCGTAAAACTGCTCGCCTACTTTATCACTGGGGATGCCAATAACGGGAATACCATTAACTACTGGATTTTTATGCCTGCTGACCCAATGGTGTTTATCACACGTCCATGGTCTTTGTTCACCTACATGTTTGTGCATGAAGGCATTTGGCATATTCTTTTTAACCTGATTTGGCTCTACTACCTGGGAGGAATTTTCCAGGAATACCTGGGCAATACGAAACTACTTAAGGCCTATGTCTATGGTGGTTTAGCAGGAGGAGTGCTCTACTTTATCGGGATGAATGTGTTCCCTGTTCTGCGCCATTCCTCCTACTATCCATACCCACTTCATGGAGCATCAGCCGGAGTGATGGCAGTAATTGTTGGTATTGCGACCTTATTACCAAATTATGAGATACGGCTTTTCATTTTTAATGTGAAGCTAAAATATATCGCGCTTTTTATGGTTATCTCTTCATTGATAGAGATGTACGGAAGTAATCCAGGTGGAAATTTAGCCCATGTGGGTGGTGCCATTACGGGGTATCTGTATATTCGCCACTTGAGCAAGCAT
>JALRIQ010000328.1 GCA_023277325.1 Bacteroidia bacterium
TCTCCTGTCTTATGTCTCACCCTCTCCTGTCTTATGTCTCACCCTCTCCTGTCTCTCATCTCACCCTCTCCTGTCTCACCCTCTCCTGTCTCCTGTCTAATTGTCTCAGAGACTTATTACCTTTGCAGCGCCCAACTTGAAATTGGGACCGTTTTATGAAATTATACAATAAGGAAAACCGTGAGGTCCTCAAGGAGAAGATCTTACAGTCGAAAGAAGCGCGCAATACCGTGTCTTTCTACAACTATTATCAATTGAAGAATCCGGCCTTCGTCCGCGATTATCTCTTTATCGAATTTGAAAATTTAGGTGTATTGGGTCGCATTTATGTGGCGCATGAGGGAATCAATGCACAAGCATCTGTGCCGCAAGCACGTTGGGATGAGTTTGTTGATTTTATGAATTCCATCTCCTTTTTGGCCGGCTTGCGCTTGAATACCGCGGTAGAGAACGACGATAAAAGCTTCTTCAAACTTATTGTACGCTTGAAAGAAAAAATTGTGGCCGACGGACTGAACGACGCCACATTTGATGTGACCAATAAAGGCACGCACCTTTCTGCTGCAGAGTTCAACGCGCTTACTGATGACCCGAATACCATTCTGGTTGATATGCGCAATCATTATGAGTCTGAAGTAGGTCATTTCGAAGGGGCTTGGTGCCCGGATGTAGATACCTTCCGCGAACAATTGCCGCTTGTGGCGAATGAGCTTGCTGACAAAAAAGACAAAAATATCGTGATGTACTGCACCGGTGGAATCCGCTGCGAAAAGGCCTCAGCCTGGATGAAGCATAACGGATTTGAGCGTGTTTATCAATTGGAAGGGGGAATCATCAAATACGCGAAAGACGCTAAAGAACAAGGATTGCCAATCAAGTTCAGAGGAAAAAACTTTGTATTTGATGAACGCCTGGGAGAACGCATCAACGACGAAATCATCGCCCATTGCCACCAATGCGGTAAACCTGCCGACGTGCATACCAATTGCAAGAATGTGGCCTGCAACCTGCTCTTCATTCAATGCGAGGAATGCGCGGAAAAGATGGAAGGAACCTGCTCACCAAAATGCCAGGATATCATCCACCTTTCGGAAGAAAAGCAAGCAGAATTGAGAAGAAACAAAGACAGCGGAGTGCGCATTTTTTCCAAAGGAAGATTCAAAGACTCATCAAACTTTCGGCGCTATACCGCAACGAGTAGTTAATTGATTTAAGTTTTTTCCAGGTCACCCTGAGCCTGCCGAAGGGATGTCGACTTTGCAACACAATCTAAAGGATGACTAAGTATGCCGCAGCGATAAGTCGATCAATCGACTAGTCGCTAGTGTTCTCCCCAACTCAAAACTCCCGCTTCAATGCGAACCGGTAAATTGTTTTCTTGAGGGGGTATCGGACAAGAATACCGGGAATTATAGGCGCAGTAAGGATTGTATGCCCTATTGAAGTCGAAGATAACGGTGTCACCTAACGGGCCTTGAATATCCATATAGCGGCCGCCGCCATAGCTTTCAAAGCCATTGGTGGAATCATTAAAGGGAATAAAAAGGTAGTTTTCATACCCCGCTTTTTTGCTCAGGTCGATATTGCGGTAAACGGAAAGGCGGTATTCGTTTTCATCTATCGCAAAATACAAATGCCCATGTTTCACATATTGAGGGAGGCGCGAGGTGCTGGTGGGCATCAAGAAAGGTTTTTCATCAGGAGTGGCCTCGAAGCGAGCTTCTACCACGAACTTTGGGTTGAAAGGAAAATAGGGGAGCCCATGAAAAACATCTAGGTCGTCTTCTGTTAATGGGGAATGATTCGGGTCGGCGAATTCGGCATCGCTGGCTTGGCGTAAAGAATCATTTTGTGCTCGGTAAAACGCGGTGTCGATTTGCGCATAAAGCGATGCACTCATCCAGAAACAAAAAAGACTAGCTAGGATTTTCTTCATTTTTTATTGGTTTACGCATCGCCTCAGGGTCGGTCACTCCTCCAGAAACGATAAACTTCATCAACTCCGATGAGTTGCCTTTCAGTGGTTTGATTCTGTCTTTAGGAACAAGGAAAAGGTTGCCCGAGAAATTATAGGAATGCGGAAAATACACCGCAACCAGCCCGTCGAGTTCAATGGCGCTGAGGTCTTTGCTGGTAACAAATCCCAACTTGTAAATTCCATTGGTCATCTCCACAGCGACGCCTTCCGTGAATTTTTTCTTATCTCCTACAAAGGCTTCAATGAAGTCCTTTATCATGGAATAAATCACCTTAACTCCTGGCGTTTTTTCCAGGAGATGATCGAAGAAATCAAGAATCGGTTTGGTTAGGAGTCCTTCGCCAATAAACCCGATAAAGGTAATGAAGCTCAAAACCAAAAGAACGCCAAGTCCTGGTACACTTAGACCAAAGAAGTATTGGGTATCGATCAGGTTATCGAGCAGCTGAAATGCAGAAATGATTACATAGGCTGTTCCTGCTATGGGCAATGAAATCAATAAGCCTCCAAGGAAATAGTTAAAAAGTCTGCGGAAGGTAATCGGTCTTTTAAACCTCATGCTTGTTGAATTTTTAAGAGATCTTTTCCGATATCACGTCGGTAGTTTTTGCCTTCGAATTCAATTTCTTTGGCTCTTTCAAAGGACTGTTCTAAGGCACTACTAAGTGAGTCGGATAAACTGGTTACCGCAAAAACCCTTCCTCCATTGGTGAGGCATTTTCCATCGCTCATTTTTGTTCCTGCATGGAATACCAAGGATGAATTGGAGCTATTCAATCCGCTTACTTCTTTTCCTTTGGCATAAGCTTCCGGATAGCCTCCAGAAACTAAAACGACAGTTGCGGATGTTTGCGGATGAATTTTAAGCGACTTGCTGCTCAAGTTTTGTTTACAAACTCCGTCTAATAGATCAACGAGGTCGCAATCCAAACGCGGAAGTACCGCCTCCGTTTCCGGGTCGCCCATGCGCACATTGTATTCAATCACATAAGGATCGCCGCCAACATTCATCAATCCAATAAAGATAAATCCGCGGTAATCGATTCCATCCTTTTGAAGTCCGGCAATGGTTGGTTTAACAATACGTTCCTCAACCTTTTTTAAGAACTCTTGGTTGACAAAAGGAACAGGAGAAATGGCGCCCATACCTCCAGTATTCAATCCAGTATCGCCTTCACCAATACGTTTATAGTCTTTGGCCTCTGGGAGCAAGAAATAATCCTTGCCATCAGTCATCACAAAAACAGAAACTTCTATACCTTTTAAAAACTCCTCAATTACTACACGGGCCGAAGCCGCTCCAAATTTTGCATCGGCAAGCATCGCGTGAAGTTCATTTTTTGCTTCCTCTAAAGTTTCAGGAATAACAACCCCTTTTCCCGCTGCCAGTCCGTCTGCTTTTAAGACAAAAGGAGGGGTCAGGGTTTCCAGGAATTTTTTCCCTTCTTCCAATGTTGAGGCATTGAATGTTTGATAGGCGGCAGTCGGAATGCTATGTTTGGCCATAAAAGCCTTGGCGAAATCTTTTGATCCTTCAAGCAGTGCTCCTTGTTTTTCTGGTCCTGCAACCTGAATATGCTTGAGCTTATCTGAACCTCGGAAATGGTCAACAATTCCCTTTACCAGCGGGTCTTCACTGCCTGGTACCAGCATATGGATACCCTCATTCAAGCAGAATTCTCCAATTTTCTCAAAGTCAAGAATGTCGAGACTTACGTTTTCACCGTGCTGGGCAGTCCCTGCATTTCCAGGAGCGATAAACAGTTTTTCACAAAGTGGACTTTGTGCAAATTTCCAAGCAAAAGCATGTTCCCGTCCGCCGGAACCAAGAATCAAAATATTCATGGCACAAAATTAGCCCATTTTGCCTTGCGATTGGGATACTATTTTCATAGCCCTTTGGCAAATTATATTAATTTTACGGCCCATTTTTAAGCGCACCAGTGCATGATTGATTCGATAATTAAAGGGTTTTCCAAGCTTTTTGGGAACAAATCAGACCGAGATATTAAAGATATTCTTCCTCGGATAGAAAAGATAAATGCGCATTATGCAAGCTATTCTAGTTTGAGTAATGATGAGCTCAGAGCCAAGACGGCAGAGTTTAAAAGTCGCATAGCTGACTATCTGTCAGATACCGAAACAGAAATTAGCAACCTCAAGAAAAGGGTTGAAACGGAGTTGGATATGGATCTTCATGAGAAGGAAGCCATTTACGACCAACTTGATAAGCTGAAAAAGGAGCGGAATGAAAAGCTCGAAGTAGTATTGGATGAAATCCTTGAAGAAGCTTTTGCCGTTGTAAAAGAAACTGCACGACGTTTCAAAGAGAATGATACCATCGTTGCGCAGGCTACCGATTTTGATCGTGACCTTGCAGCACGCAAAGATTTTGTAGAAATCAAAGGAAACGACGCCGTTTGGAGTACTGAATGGGATGCCGCTGGAAACTTGGTGAATTGGGATATGCTCCACTACGACGTGCAGTTGATTGGTGGTATTGTCTTGCATCAAGGGAAAATTTCTGAGATGGCGACTGGTGAGGGAAAGACTTTGGTATCGACGTTACCTGCCTACCTGAATGCCTTAAGTGGTTATGGGGTGCATCTGGTAACGGTGAATGATTACCTGGCTCGTCGTGACTGCGAATGGAATGGCCCAATTTTTCAATTCCATGGATTGAGCGTTGATTGCCTCGACTATACCCAACCGAACTCGCCAGAGCGCCGTAAAGCCTATATGGCCGATATCGTTTATGGTACCAATAACGAGTTTGGTTTCGACTACCTCCGTGATAATATGGCACGCGACACCGAAGATTTGGTCCAACGCGAACACCATTATGCCATGATTGATGAGGTGGATTCTGTTTTGATTGATGACGCGAGAACGCCGTTGATTATTTCTGGTCCGGTACCTCGTGGAGACCAACATGAATTTGCAGAGCTGAAGCCACGTATTCAACGTTTGGTGGATGCCCAAAAGAAATATTTAAACACAGCCTTGAGTGATGCGAAACGCATGATTGAGGCGGGTGATGAGAAAAACGGAGGTATGCAGTTATACCGCGCCTACCGCGGACTTCCAAAGATGAAGCCTTTGATCAAATTCTTGGGAGAACCAGGAATGAAGGCCGTGATGCAAAAGACAGAGAATATCTACCTGGCGGACAACCAAAAGGAAATGCCGAAGGTGGATGCCGAACTGTATTTTGTTATCGATGAAAAGAATAATAGCATCGAGCTGACTGAAAAAGGGATTGAGTTGATTACCCAGTCTGGCGAAGATCAAAGCTTCTTTGTTTTGCCTGACTTCGGCGGAGAAATGGCGGAGATTGAAAAGTCTCAACTCGATGAAGCCAGCAAAGCAAAACGTAAGGAAGAGTTGATTCAAGATTTCTCGGAAAAATCTGAGCGGATTCACTCCATCAACCAATTGCTTAAAGCCTATTGCCTCTTCGAGAATGATGTCGATTATATCATTGCAGATGGCAAGATTAAGATTGTAGATGAGCAAACAGGTCGTGTATTGGATGGACGTCGTTATAGCGACGGATTGCACCAGGCCATCGAAGCCAAAGAGAATGTAAAAGTGGAAGCCGCCACGCAAACTTTTGCAACGGTAACCCTTCAGAATTATTTCAGAATGTACCACAAGCTTTCGGGAATGACCGGAACGGCCGAAACGGAAGCAGGAGAATTCTGGGAGATTTATAAATTGGATGTGGTGGTAATTCCTACTAACCGTCCAATTGTAAGAAAAGATGATAATGACCTTGTCTTCAAAACTACCCGCGAGAAATTTAACGCGGTAATTGAAGAAGTGGTTCGCTTGAGTGAAGCTGGACGTCCGGTATTGGTGGGAACTACCTCCGTGGAGATTTCTGAGCTCTTATCGCGTATGCTTACCATGCGCAAAATCAAGCATAATGTATTGAACGCGAAGCAAAATCAGCGTGAGGCAGAGATTGTTGCTGAGGCTGGGCGTTCAGGTGCGGTAAC
>JALRIQ010000329.1 GCA_023277325.1 Bacteroidia bacterium
GAGAGGGTGAGACATGAGAGGGTGAGATGTGAGATGTGAGAGGGTGAGATGTGAGAGGGTGAGACATGAGAGGGTGAGATGTGAGAGGGTGAGATGCGAGAGGGTGAGATCCGCCTACGCTGAAGCTTCGGCGGACAGGAAGATAGACCAAGATGGTTTCAAAACCGAATGATGATAAATTCTGGCAGTAGTAATTTCCAAACGACATCAAGTCGTAATGTCGATAACTCGATAAGTCGATAAGTCGATTGGTCGAATAAGTGTATTTTGGTGGTTATGCTTGCTAATCCAGTTTATTGCCGTACCTTTGAATTAATTTTTAGCAGGAAATCATTCTGTTGCGATTAGTTTACGGTTCAGGTCGAACACTTCTCACTTCCTTTTTTAGCTGAAAATTCATCTTTGAGTCCCACGTTTTCTAGAATGAAAAATGGGGAGGTTTTCAAGGATGGTAATACCAATTTATGCAGCAAAGAATTAGAGAAGAACAAACAACAAAAACTTCGCATTACAAAAAACCAAAGTCAAGTTCTAGTCCACGTCCATCAGGTCGTTCAGGAAAACCAACTTCATCCAAAAAGAAAAAACAAACAGCGGAATTAGATCCGAACTTGTTCATAAAAAAAGCCGCGAAAAAAGAGGATGTTGCATACACAGCATCGCGCAAAATTGCTGACTTACCTGTGCATCCAGATTTGGTTGCCAACCTCATTAAAAAAGGTTTCGAATACCCAACAGAAATTCAGGATAAAAGTATTGAGGCCCTCATTGATCGTAGAGATTTGATGGGAATCGCTCAGACTGGAACCGGTAAAACGGGCGCCTTTCTTATTCCGTTAATTGATGGATTGATTGGGCATAAACCAGAACACCAGGTATTGGTAGTAGTTCCAACACGTGAACTTGCCGTTCAGGTGGAAATGGAATTCAAAAGCATTACCAAAGGATTAAACCTATTCTGCTCCTGCTTTATCGGAGGGGTAAACCTTAATCGCGACCTCAACGAATTACGCCGTAAGAGCCATATTGTTATTGGAACTCCAGGACGTTTGATAGACTTAGGTCGTCAAAGAGCTTTAAACTTCGACTTTTTCGACACCTTGGTATTGGATGAATTCGATCGCTTATTGGATATGGGTTTCCAAAAGGATATCCAACGCATGGTGAAAGCCATGGGACATCGTGAGCATACCATCCTTTTCTCAGCAACTGAGGAAAAAGGGCAAAAACAATTGATTGAAGAATTATTGGAAGATCCAGTTGCCATCCGCGTAAGCAATGGTTCCACAACGGGCGACAATATTGATCAGGAAATTATTCGGGTAGGAGAAGGGCAGAACAAGCTAGAAATGCTTGTTGGCATGCTTCAACAACCTGAATTTGAGAAAGTGCTTGTATTCGCGGAAACCAAACGCGGAGTAAGCGGACTATATAAGAAATTGAAAAACCTCAACTTTAAAGTAGAGCAAATTCATGGCGATAAGTCACAAAACTACCGTCTGAATGCACTGAATGCCTTTAAAGCGGGGAAAATCAAAATCCTTTTGGCTACCGATGTAGCGGCAAGAGGTTTAGATATCACGGAAGTAAGTCACGTGATAAATTACCAGGCGCCACGCAGTATGGATGCCTATATCCACCGTATCGGAAGAACCGGTAGGGCGGGTAAATCAGGCAAGGCTTACACATTTGTTAACTAAAAGAAACTTTAAAAGAATTTATGGCAAAATCGCAACACAGTTTTCAGAAAAGAAAAAGAGAGTTGGATAAGAAAAAAAAGAGAGACGAAAAGCTTCAGAGAAAAATAGAAAAGAAGTTTGAGACTCCTGCCACCTTCGAGGAAATGATCGAAGACAAAGAAAACGTTCAACCTAAGGGAGATATCATCGTAAGTGATATTGAACACCTCGTAGAAGAGGAAGAGGATGACGCTAAATAATAACACAATTATCTATTATCAATAAACAATTAGAAAAATGAAAGAAGGAACAGTTAAATTCTTCAACAACGCAAAAGGCTTCGGATTTATCCTTCCAAGCGACGGAACTCCAGACATCTTTGTGCATGAGTCAGGTCTTATTCACGAAATTCGTGA
>JALRIQ010000330.1 GCA_023277325.1 Bacteroidia bacterium
GTTTTCTATCAATACCAACTCGGCTTAATAGGTAAACTTTATTATACGAATTATTCCTCTCCACATCTCACGTCTTATGTCTCTCGTCTCACGTCTCTCGTCTCACGTCTCTCGTCTCATGTCTCACGTCTCTCGTCTCACGTCTCATGTCTCATGTCTCACGTCTCTCGTCTCATGTCTCACGTCTCCAATCCTTCCATTTTCTCCCGAACGGCAGCTTTCATCCCTTCTTTTTCCTTCTCAGCAAGACTGTGATGATTTAAATGCTCATCCATTCCATTCTGCAGAATTAGGTCGATTACCTCATTTTGCTTTTCATAGGCCGCACAGTACTTACATGCCTGCTTATGCAAATGAAGCTGGAACTTTTCCAAAGGATTGAGTCCGAAGTGCATTTTTTTCTCAATCAGCTGCGTTGCGCGCTTGCATGAAAGCATCAGCCAATGCATAAAAACGGTCACTATCTTCATTCTGCGTGTTTAAACCATGTTCTGTCAAGGCAAGAGCGTAATTGTACCTTTGCGCGGTGGAGAATCTGCTTTAAGAAGGCCCAATATTGGCCTTTTCAAAACTCTTGCGTATCAATTTACCTACACGTTTCAGTAGCCATAGTCCAGCAAAGAGTTTAACTATGGCGAGTACAAGTTTTGGCCCGTAAGTGGCGGCCATTTCAACAAGTTTGGTAGTCAGGGTTTCAATCAGTTCTGCACTTTTTCCATGCTTGCACGTATTAATTTTTCTTTTTTGAATGAGAAAATAATACAAATAATTTCTGGCTTTTGATAACCAAACACCTTGTTGACTGGCGCTCAGGCTCCTACGTCCGGTGAATTAGTCGGCTAGCTCGATGGTTTACCCATAAAGACCTCACCCATGGGATTGCGTTGCGCTTTTTTATGTAGCATACGTTGAATTTCTGCACAGGCTTCATCTGCCTCTTCGAAATACATGTCATCATCCATGCTATCCTGCAGTATCATGTCGTAATAAATGGTCGGGTCCTGGTATTCCTCAGATTGATTCATGGCCAAAAACTCGTCATGAACGGGCCAAGGATGACTCAATCGAAATAAGCCGCGTTCTGCATCATAAGCCACCAGAGAAACCTTAAATGGATTACTGCTCAATTCTGGCAAAACAAAGATGATCACGTGGCGCAAAAAGGTGCCTTCCGGGTAGGCATAGCCAAGCGAAAAGAGCTTATACAACATCCGCTGATGCGGAATTTTCGCCTGATGCAAAGCTAGCGCCAACTCCTTGCTGGCCTCCTCAATTTCTTTAACTGGTGACTGTTTGACAATTTCATCATACCTGGAAATCCAACGGTGGCTATTGCTCAGGTATTGATAATTGCCCAGACTTTTTTTGTAATTGAACGCAGAAGATTCCTCCAAAACATAACCAGGGTAATAGAAGAGGAAGCCATTTTCTTTTCCCCATTCTACCTCTAAAAGCATGGTGAGAATTCCCGGACTGATGTGGTTGTATTCGGGATGATATAATCCCAAAACACTCATTATTCCGTGCTCACCAATATCAAATACAGAAGCCGCTACCAATACTTCATTATCATATACTTTAACATGATAACTCTGGAAGATTTTTCGGTCGAGCGAATCGTACAAGAAGGAGCTTAGCTCGGGAAAGACAAATCCCTTAAAACGGTGTTTGGTGCGCCGATAAAGTTCTTCCATCTGCGCACATAGCTTAATTGGTCCGATTTCTATGCGCAATGATTTTGCCTTACTCAAAAGCCTGCGATGCGTTTTTTTAAACGCATGATTGGCTAAGGGTAACCGAATGTTTACGACGGTGCATAGTTGTCCGTCGAGGCATAAAAAGCGATTGCGGAATAGTCCATTGCTGCTACGAAACCATCCTCCAGCCAGGTAACGGTCTAATCTTTTGGCAGATAGCTTTCGGGGTTTATAAAATTCAACCAGCGGCATGTTTACTATTCTCAGTGTTCCGGGATAAAACTAAGTCGGACGAAGTTAGTAAAAAAGAAAAGGAGCGGTATGCGAAGCTTTGCGACAAGCTTTATACGAATTTCAATACAAACTGAGTTTTAATCTTAAGCCCTATGAAACAATTACTTTTTATCCTCACCCTATTAGTTGGCCATTTTGCCCTCGGCCAAGGAAGCGTTAATCTGCAAGTTGAAGTTCACGACGGAAAGAAAAAGCCCATTGCCTACGCGGCGGTGGTATTGATTGAAACCAGCACCCAAGATCGTATTGAGAAAAAAGCAGACGGGATGGGAAAGGTGAGCTTTTATATTGATCAAGGTAGGCTGTGGAAGCTTTACGTGAACAATTTCGACATGGAACGTGAGATAGAAGTTCCGGAAAAGGGGCAAAGTAACCGAAGTATGTCGCTCACCTATAACCCAGCATTTGCCAACAGGAAAGCCCAACAAACAAATGATCGCTCAAATATTGTTTGGGGGGAACAGCATTATACAGGCAAAGAAGCACCTACTCCCGGGCATGCCATGTTGCGGATTGCAGTAAAAAGCAGATCCGGTTATGTTCAGCCAGGCATGGAAGTGCGGGTGGTGCATGTGGCCACCAAGACGGGCTATACAGCACGCACCGACGCAAGAGGAATGGCGGCCTTTATGGTTGGACAAGGCTTGAGTTATGATATTGACGTAGAGGATGCCTTGAATATTTCGTATGTCGATGTTAAAAAAAGGGATGGATTGGTTTTGACCAATACCGTACAATACGATAAGCCTAAAGTGAATGAAACGGTGGATGGCGATACCATCGTGCAGCATATATTAAAAGATGAGGCCGCTTCCGGTCGAGCTTTTTATACCGTGAAAGTGCATAAATCTGGCGTCGGAACAGGGTCAAACGAGACCATCTACCTGGAGGAAATCCATGGAAAAAAAGTATATGTCGGCTATACCGATGGTACTGGTGAGGCCAAGTTTCTCCTACCGATTGGTAAGAAATACATGATTCACTTCAATTATCAAAGGGATGTGGATGTCATTGACTTGAGCAAATCTTTTGGCTATGTGAATGGTGCAATGGAACTTACCTATATCCCTAACCCCAAGCTCGAACATCCTGAATTATTTATTCCCGGCAGAGAAGAACTGTTCTTGGTCGAATTTGAAAGCTTCCTGAAGAAACAATACCCTGCACCGATTCAGCCACAAAAAGTTGGACTCTTTCTGAAGTGGGGAAATGTTTTTAACCCCAAAACAAAAGAAGCATTGCTCGAAATTGGCTATACGGCAAAGGGCAGCGGACTGACCCTTCCTGGTAATTATTCTTTTGTCTTGGATAAGAGCGGATCCATGGCCGGGTATTACCGCATAGAAATGCTTAAAACCTCCTTAATCGACTTGGTCAATCAGCTTAGCCCGAATGATTATCTATCCATATTCACTTTTGATGATAAAATGGAAACCATTTTTCCTCATCAAAAACTCGGAAATAATAAACAGGTTTTGATAAAGGCAATTGAAGGCATTGAAGCCGGAGGAGGAACAGATATGCTTGAGGCAATGAAAGCTGGATATGAGGCGGTAATGAGTCGCTATTCTGAGAAACAAAATAATCGGGTGATTCTTCTAAGCGACGGCTATGATAGCAATCAACCAGAAGTGCTCGAATCCATTCAAAAGCCTTATACCGACAAAGTTTTATGCACCACAGTGGGTGTAGGAGAGGACTATAATTATGCCCTGCTCAAACTTCTCGCTGAAAAGGGAAGAGGGGTTGTGCACCATGTGGCGGATAGCACCGCATTTCGGGAAGTGTTCATGAATCGGGTGTTGAAAGAAATGAATCCTGTGGCATACGATGTTCGTTTAGAAGTAGTTTACGACGATGTGCTGAAATGTGAACATTTGTATGGAAAGTCACCTTTGCACGGATCAAATAATCCGATGGTTTACACGATTCCAAACCTCTACGATGGGGCCAATGGGGTAGCACTTGCCTTATTCAGTATTCGTGCAAGTAATCCGGATATTGCCAAGCACAAGGTAACGGTTCGCATTCGGTATAAGGAAGAAGTTGATGGTCCGGATAAAGTGGTGGAACAAAGCCTTGCCCCTCAATGGCAAGAGGGAGATGGAAGTCTCAAACTGGCAGTAGAGGCAGAACAGAAAAAGCTGTATGCCATTGCAGAAATTAACAGGGCCCTGAAGGTGATGTCGGATGCCTATACCGTAGGAAATAATGCCCGTGCGCAACAGGTGCTTGAAGAAACAATTCAACGCATGAATGAACTTTATCCAAAGGCAGAGGATGCCGATGTAAAAAAGCTGGTAGACAGCATGGAAGGCTATTTGGAAGCCTTTAAAAATTTGGCCAGAAAGAATGCGCTAAAACAAAAAAAGGGACCTTAGTCGTCCCTTTTTTACTCTGTTTTTTCAGGTCACTTCATTGGATAGCAAACCCGTGTATGAATCTGCATCGGGTCAGAAACCTCAGAAGGATCATTCACATAAATTTCTGTTGGCGTATCACCGAGTACCATACCGGTTTCTTCGGCATGAGCAGCAATGGCCATATGTGCTTTCATGCTGTTCTCATAAGGACCGAAGAAATCAACAACCAAAGCTATCATCGGCTCGACTTTCTTGAAAATAACAGCGCCTTCTGATTTCCCTTCTTTATTTACGGGAATACCACATTCTACAACGGCAATCCCGTTTTCTTCATTCCAAAGGTGGTAGGTCGCATAAACTGGCCCGGTAATTTCTAGATTCTGCATACCAGCCTGAACCATGATTTCGCCATATCCGCGCTCTAGGAATGCACTTAAGGCTTCAATTTCTGTAGTGTCGGTAAGCGTTAAAGCCATCATTTCAGGCATTTTTTCTTCTCTTAAGCCCTCTACTTTTCCGGGAGTTTCAGGTTCATCAGGCATGCTTTCCGCATTGCTTTTAATGAGCGCTAAACCTTGATCGAACATGTTGTTCAGGACATTCTCCATAACAAAGATTTGAAACTTGCCCCAGAATCCTTTGGCAACCATGGGCATTCTTTGGGTTACTTTCGTTTCATTCTCTCCAACAGATTCAAAATAATAGCCCGCAACCGCAGGTTCCCATTCGCCAAACTCAAGGCTTACAATTACAGAATCAGGAGCGTTACTATTCGTAATAGTTAGTTTACCTGTTCCAATGTCTGAGTTCTTGCTATCCCAGGTATACCAAGCACCTGCGCCTGCGCTATTTTCACTGTAGGCCATCACAGAAGTTGTGTCCATCAAATACCAGGGCGACCATTTGGTCCAGTTCGTCAGCTCATTCACCATTTTAAAGGGTTTGTCGGCTGGAGTGGCCACGATGATAGAACGCTCAACGACACGTTCTGATGGCATGAAAGCCACAGCAATGGCAAGAATAATCACCAAGGAGGCCAATGCAATTAGAATTCCTTTTAATATTTTCATAGCATAGATTTTGAGGTACTAAGTAAAGGAAAAAAAACGCTTTGCCTTGATTATTTGATAAATAGCTCACTTTAATTGGGCGCGAATCATCTCTTTTTTCCCCGGAGGGCCGGGCAATCTGCTCACCTCAAAGCCCAGAGCTTCCAGATTTCTTCGGAATTGACCTTGAGCACAGTAGGTAACGAGAAGTCCTGTTGGTTTTAAAACTTCAGCGGCCTTGGTTAAATACTCGGTCGACCATACTTCATTTTGTTTAGAAGGGGCAAATGCATCATAGTAAATCAGGTCAATGGAATTTGCAGGCAAATCCAATTCTAGGAAATCGCCTTGCCACTTATAGCAGCGATGTGCCATTTCCCAAGCTTCCCAAGAATTCCACACCAATTCATGCAAACGTTTCCATTCGCCAAATAACTCAAGTGATTCGGCATAATTTAAGGTGTCGAGTTGTGCGGGTTGAAGAGGAAATTTCTCCACGGTACAATAAGACAAGGTTTGTTTTGTGGATGCGGCATGTTTTAAACTCAATAGGGCATTTAGTCCAGTGCCGAAGCCAAATTCAAGAATAGCAACTTTGTCGGAGTCAATTCGTGCAAGTCCTTCCTGGATATAGACATACTGCGATTCAGTGATTGCTCCATGCAAGGAATGATAGGTTTCATCCAGATCGGGCAGATACAAAGTCATTGAACCATCTTTACATTGTCGCGTTTCTATATTCATGCAAATAAAATTAGCACCTGCGAAGATACAGCGGGAAGAATTGCCTTTTTTTGTGTAAATTATGGGCAATGAATTGGTCAGCCGATAGAGCGTTAGTTTTTGGAAGTACTGGACTGATTGGAAAGCAACTGGTTCGGCAGTTGGTGGAAGATAAACAGTATCAAGAGGTGATTCTGTTTTCGAGAAAACCGCTGGAGTCGACTACCCCAAAGGTGAAGGTTGTTACTTTTGATTTTAACCAATGGGAAGGTGTCGAACAGTATTTTACGCCGAATGCGCAGGTTTTTTGTGCAATCGGAACAACCAAAGCCAAAACGCCTGATTTAGAAGAATACCGTTCCATTGATTATGGAATTCCAGTAAAGCTTGCAGAATTCGCGGCACGCGGAAGTTGCCGGGGAATATTTATTGTATCGGCGCTAGGTGCTTATGAGCATAGCATGAATTTCTATACCAAGATGAAAGGCGAAATGGAAGTGGCTGTGAAAAAACGTGGTGTTAGAGAAACGTATTTTTTCCGGCCTGCCTTGCTTTTGGGAGAGCGAAATGAAATTCGCCGTGGTGAAGATATTGGGAAGATGATTAATGCGGTAGTGAGTCCTTTACTCTTTGGCAAACTTAAAAAGTTCAAAGGCGTAGAGGCAGAAACTGTGGCTCGGGCCATGATTCATGTGGCCAAAATGGGGTATAAACAGTCCGTGGTCGAAAACGATAAAATTCTTCAGTTTGGCGAATCCTGAAACCCTGATTGTCGGTCAAGGGATTGCCGGCACCGTGCTCGCCCGTCTCCTTGAAAAAGCAGGAGAATCATTCTTAATTATTGATGGAAATTTACCCTCAGCATCTCGCGCTGCTGCTGGGGTTTGGAATCCAATTGCTGTTAAACGTTTCCTCAAGGCCTGGTTGGCTGATGAATCTGTCGCGTCTTCGCAAGCTTTT
>JALRIQ010000331.1 GCA_023277325.1 Bacteroidia bacterium
CAAAGTATATTGATTCGCTATGTCCCTGAAAAAGCATTAGAGGGATTATATCTGGCTCTGGGCAAGATTCATTGGAATATCCCCAGAGCCATAAACAATGGCATTTGGTGGGGTACTTATCGGAAGCATAAAGGCGAAACTGGAGGCTAGTCCTACCGAAACGGCAAAGGGGATAGGGTCCAAATTGGCGCTTTGTGCAATACCAATTACCAAAGGAATAAAGATGCTGGCAAGGGCTACATTGCTCATTACCTCCGTAAGCATCAGCATCACCAGGGTCAAAACGCTGAGTAGTATCCAGGAGGGATAATCGAATTGACTGAATGCGCGGCCAACAATATCCATTAAGCCACTTTCCTTCATACCATGTGCAAGGGCTAAACCTCCACCAAAAAGCAGCAGGATATCCCAGGGCAATCGGTGCGCATCTTCCCAAATCAAAATGCCCCGCTTAAAAGAGATGTCTTTTGGCCAAACGAACATCATTGAACCCCCAAAAATGGCGATCATGCTGTCATCCATCTTTATATGTTCCAGAACAGAATTCAGCGCAGGTGCAAAAATCCAAAGCATGGCCGTAATTCCGAAGATGATGGCAGCTTGTTTTTCTTCTCTGCTCATACGGCCTAATTGCTGCCATTTAGTAGCGATCAATTCTGCGGCACCATCAATCTCTTTAAGCCGTATGCGGTACATCACGCGACTCAGAAAGAAATAGGTGAACACCAACATGCCGAAACTCAAAGGAATTCCGAGAATCAGCCAGGTTCCAAACTCAAGGGAGTGATTCAGGATGCTTTCTATATACCCTTTCATAACCACGTTGGGTGGGGTTCCGATAAGGGTTGCCACGCCACCAATATTGGCAGCATAGGCAATGCCTAGCATGAGCAAGAGGGCAAAATAGTGCTGGTCATTTTTGTTTTCCGCTGTTTTAAAAGAGCCTTGCAGCAGCACAATCACCGAACGTGCCATGGGCAGCATCATCAAGGCTGTGGCGGTATTGCTCACCCACATGCTGAGAAGGTAGGTGGCCAGAAAAAAACCAAAAATCAGTCCTTGGGTATTTTTTCCAAAAAGCCGAAGGATATACAGGGCAATTCGTTCGTGCAATCCCGTTTTTTCCATGCCTATTGCCAGCATAAAACCTCCTAGAAACAAGTAGAGTGTCGGATTCGCAAAATTGGCGATGGTGGCTGCGGTTGTGGATATCCCTAATAATGGAAAGGCCACGACAGGAATTAAGGCAGTAATACCCATAGGAACCAATTCGGAAATCCACCAAACAATCATCCATACAGCAATCCCAATTACCGCTGCTGTATTCGATTCCATATTCAGGAGCAAGGGTATTAGAAGCAAGGAGAGGCTAAAAAGCAAGGGACCAGCCAACCAAATTGCACTTCTTTTCATCCTAACAAAGATGAATTCCTTTGGGCGCTTCACAAAACGCTTGGGAAATCCTCGCCATTTTTGCCTGATTTTATAGATATTGCGGCCTGTTTTAGATATCACGATGAAAAAAGCACACCTAGTTTCCGGAGCCTGTGGTTTTGTTGGAAGAAACCTCGTTAAAAGATTGCTAAAAACAACAGAGGATACACTCTTTGTGGTGGATGATCTTTCAACGGGAACGATGCCAGAAACCTGGCTTTTTGAAGAAGGAAAGGACCTCGGAAATAATTTGCGCAGCTACCAAAATGGACGCCTCTTATTTTGGAAAGGTGATTTTCGTCGTTTTCTAACTGCTATTACCGACGACCACAATCATGTGAACAATGCATTTGGTCTGGATCTGCCTAAATTCTCTGACATCTTCCACTTCGCAGCAATTGTAGGGGGAAGAGCCAAGATTGATGGAGACCCAATGATGGTGGCTCTCGACTTAAGTATCGATGCGGAATTCTTCTATTGGGTATGCCGTTATAAGCCAGAAAGGGTAATCTACCCAAGTTCTTCTGCCGCTTACCCAATTGATAAACAAAGTACTGATTACGCCATCGCTTTATCCGAAAATGAGATTCGCTTTGATGCCAATTTGGGTCAACCCGACATGACCTATGGCTGGTCGAAATTAACCGGTGAATACCTCGCACAAATTGCGGCGAAATATTATGGGATTTCTGTAGCCTGCATTCGTCCGTTTTCGGGCTATGGCGAAGACCAGGATTTAACTTACCCAATTCCTGCTATTGCCGCCCGTGCCGCGAAAAAAGAAGATCCATTTGAAGTATGGGGAAGCGGAAAACAAGGCCGCGATTTCGTACATATCGATGATTGTATTGATTGCATCATAATGGCCATCGAAAATATCAGCGACGGACAAGCCATTAATATTGGTTCTGGTAAACTGACTTCCTTCCTGGAAATCATAGACCTCTTTACCAAGTTCGCTGGCTACGAGCCAACTATAAAACCATTATTGGATAAGCCAGTAGGGGTTCACTCGCGTTATGCCAACATGGATTATGTTAGCGAGCGTTTTGGTTGGAAACCAAAAATTTCTTTGGAAGAAGGCATGCGTCGTGTGTATGATGCAGCCGTAAAACGTATTGAAAATGGCGAATAAGCGCCGTGTAGTTTTATTCGGTCCTGGTCCTCAGTTTAAAGGAGGGATTTCCAATTACAATACCTCTCTGGCTAAGGCCATGGATGCTTTGGGTATCGAAGTGCATATCGTGTCATGGACACAACAGTACCCTGCTATCATACCTAGAGACTTCATTGATAGAAGCAGCAAAAGCAGCTTGATTGAAGGCACCTCTATCCGGGTGCAATACCTAACCAATTACAATAATCCATTTAGCTGGGCGAGTACCGTTCGTGCGATTAAAAAGATAAACCCGGAGATGGTCATTTTTCAATGGGCCATTGCTTTACAAGGATTACCTATGGGTTGGATGGCCCGTCGTTTAAAGAATTCCGGTATAGAAGTCGTTTTCGACCTGCATTTGGTGGTACAAAAAGAGGCAAGCAGTATTGATAAGTTCTTTACGCGCTACGGACTCAAAACGCCATCTACCTTCATTACCCATGCTTATAAAACGGTAGACGAATTAAAAGAAACCTTTCCTGGTGTTCAGTATGCGGTGAATGAGACGGGAGAACGGAACGAATCCTTAAAAACTGTCATCAAACTTTACCATCCGATATACGACCTCTATAAACCAGATCCAAATTTTGATGTGGAGGCGGTTAAAAAGGAGATGGGCTTGAAGAAGCACGTCTTCCTGTATTTTGGGTTTATTCGCAAATACAAAGGTTTACACCAAGCGATTGATGCCTTTGAAGCCCTTCGCAAAGAGCGGGATGATATTTCCTTACTTATCGTTGGAGAGTCCTTTTGGAAAACATTAGATTCGACGAAATTCAGCACAAAACTCAAAAGCAAACTCTTTGGAATTGCTAAAAAACTTGTGCTAAAGAATTCGGATAATGAACAGACGTATAATCCATTTCAGGCACTTGAGGAACGCGAAATTCCTGATGTGAAGGTCTATAACCAATTTGTGCCAAATGAAGAGGTGGCGCGTTATTTCCAGGTATCGGACTGTATCGTATTATTCTACCTGACCGCTACTCCTTCAGGAGTTGAGAGTCTTTCTTACAACTTCAAATTACCCGTTCTGGCCAGTAAGGTTGGTCATTTCCCAGAGACGATCAAAGATGGCTTTAATGGCTATTTGGCAAACGATAGGGATATTGAAGATATGACCCAAACCATGCGTCGTTTTCTGGAAAATCCAATACCTTCGGAAAATATCGCCCAATCGGCGGCCATGATGAGTTGGGAAAATTATGCGAAAACGATTCTTCAGATTTCTTAAGCTAGGTTTAGTTTGTCTTCCGGTTTGGCTCAATGCACAAGATGCTCCTGAGCTGGAAGAAGACCATAGCAGCTTTGTCGCTGTGCGCTTTGGTACAGGGATAGCAGGCAAGGGAATGAATGAAGGGGATGTTTGGAGTCCGCAGGTTGCAGGAGGTCTAAGTATGGCGCTTGAAGGGGCTTGGTTGCCTCATCGTAATATTGGTTTTATGCTTTCGGGTCAATTTCATCAGTTTAC
>JALRIQ010000332.1 GCA_023277325.1 Bacteroidia bacterium
GCATCGTCGTAAAGTCGATTAGTCGACGATTACTCGTTTCCTCGCTTCCCGACCAAAAAACTCTGGTTCATACATCTGCTCCATCATAGCCGGCATCAAGGTGAGTTCGCCGGTGAATTGAGGCAACAAGAGAAATTCGAACGTATAATTTCCGCGGGAAAGGGCTTCGAAATAAATCACCACATGGTCGGTAAAATATTCCCTGGCCGTTTCATTATAGCCTGCAGGTGGCTTGGAAATAATCTGACATCCTGCAGGAATAGGAACATTTAAAACCAGGTACTTTTGGTAGGTACTCACCTGAGCGGTAACACTCAGCGGTACGATATTTCCCGCTCGAACATGAAGGCTATCGCCGCGGGTTACGTTAAAGCCACTTCCTAATCGGATTCCGTTACTTTGACTTGTGCGGGCGTCGCTTTCGTATTCTTCCACGGCAATCACGCTGATTCCTGCACCCAGGTTTTGGATGGTGATGGAATTTTCAGTGATGGTATAAGTGCCCGGAGAACTCACTATTTTTCCGCCAAGCTTCACATTGAAGATGCCTTTGCCTTCTGCTATAACCTCATCCATCAGTGCATTGATGATGGCAGCGCGTTCGAAGGTGTTTCTGCGGACATAGCCCAATTTATTAAAGACAAAACGCTTGAGCCCTTCTTGGTACTCTGGATATTTTCCTGCAGCACGAAGGATGGTATAAGCCTGCATACTCAAGCTCACCAGGTGCGCGTTAAAGCCCCAGCTGCTTTCGCCATACATGTAATAATTGCCTTGATTATCCTGACGAATCGCTTTCAGAATTACGTATAGATCATAGGTTTGACCCAATGCTATTTGCAATTCGAGCAGGTTGAGTTGTCCTTGCAGACTCAGATTTTTCTCTGTCAGTTTTTGGATTTCCTTTTCGTACTCAAACTTCATCTTGAGTCGATGAGCCAGATGGAGGGTCGCCAACTTCAACTCCGGATTAAGTCCATTGTATTGGTTCACCAAATTGCCTGCACCCCGTTTGGCTTGTTTTACACGGTAGCCTTGTTCTTCAGCAAGTACCAAAGCTTTGGTTACATAAAGAGTAAGGGCAGGGTCGCCTTTAGAGCCTTTCCACCAGCCCCAGCTTCCATCTGAGTTTTGGAAATCGTCGAGACGTTTAATCAAGAATACCACTTCTTGCTGTTGGTTAAATTCTTCGCCCAACGCTATACGCAATTGTTCTTCGCGGATAAGGGCATATAGTTTAGACGTAGTTTGCTCGGTACATCCATACGAATAGCCTTTTAAACGTTGAATTTCTTCTTCCAATAAGTCACGCAATCCGCTTTTCAGGCGAATGGTTTTGCGCACGGCTTCTGGATTAAAGCTGATGCTGGTATTCTCTTCGGTATTCAGAATACGGCTTTGCACTTTGCGGTCGTAAACCTTATTGCTCAGCAATCGGATGCCGCGTTCTTCCCCGTCGATATAATTGTTGTATTTCAAGGAATAGCTGAGGGTAAGGGTATCTTTTCCGCCTTTGATCTCAACTGTTCTTTCCTGACGTAAATGGGCACCAACCGCGACTTCTCGTACTTTCTCAATGCTGTCCAAGGTTTCCCGAATTTCGATTTGCAAGGAATCTCCAGTGAGGTTGCGCACCGTGCCAGATACCGTAATTTTATCACCAATGATGGCGAACTCTGGTACGCGTAGACTGGCAGACAAAGGTTTATAACTCCGCGTATAGGAAGTATTCAAATTGGTTTGCTGCTTTTTATTTATGGCCACCAGGAAGTTGATCCACTGGGTTTGGTCGTCGGGAAGGGTATAGGTAAAGGCCGTTTTTCCTTGTTTATTGGTAATGAGGTTCGGCGCCCAAAAAGCATTAGTCCGGAAATCTTTGCGAATCTTATTGGACGATGGGTTGGCCGCAATTTCATCCAAGCGGGCCTTTTCTTTGATGGCATCGTCGAAGACTTCTACTTCTTCAGATTTACGTACTTTGACACCGGGAAGAGATTGTAATGAATTGCTGAAGAACCGCCCTGATTTTTTACTTTCGGCTAACACGACTGCTCCATAATTAGAGGTTACCACATCACGCATCGGAACGGCTGAAAGTGATTCTTCTACAAATTCGTCGGCTCTTTCGTAGTCATAATTGTACTGGGCATAAATCTGAATGGCCGTTTCACTTCGAAGGAGGTGGAAATTGTACCCAAGTGCAATGCCTTTTTCCAGACGCACTTTTCTCATGATAATATTCTGCTGGCCGGGCATCACTACCTCTATGGTATAGTTGCCGTCGCGAATGCAGCAAATGGCGTAATTCCCATCTTTATCCGTTTTTGCTCCCCCCACGATAATGCCGTTGAGCATAATTTTAACCTGGGCATTGGCCAATGGCTTTTTAGTTTCCAGGTCATAAACACGTCCCTCCAATTGGGCAAAGTCGCCGTCAATTTTTCTAAACTCAGCGGAGTCAATTTCAAATTTGAGATTGCGTACCGATGGACTAATCTTTTTAATCAGGCTGGTATCTGTAATACAATCCAATTGCAGGGAGAGAAGCTTCCCATTGCTGAGTGATATTTCATTGGCAAAAAACACCTGACGGCTGGCACTGATAATCTGTACCCAATAGGTGCCTGCCTTCATATCATACATTTGAAAGCTTCCCTGATTATTGGCAACGGCCAAATAGCGGTCTTTTCCATTCTGGTGCAGGAATAACACATAGGCATTGGCAGCAGGGTAGAGGTTGACTAAAGCCGTTCCATTCACCTCACTGCTTTGGCGGGTACTTTCCGATTCTTGTTTCAGGCTATAAGCGTCGTAAATAGGAACTTTTTTCCGGCTATAGATCTGTATGGTTTGGAAATAGCGGTAGCGCATCGCTGCCCAATGTTCTGGGTTAAGTGGTTTGGCTATCTTGTCCAGACGAATGAAGGTATGGTGGAGACTATCAATCACCAGCGAGTCTACTTCCAACATTTCTTCTTCATAGCTCCCAGTCACCAAGCGATAAATACCAGCTTTTAGTCCAGAAAACCGGAAATCATTCCGCGATACATACACCGAATATTCAGGCTCTTTTAAGTTTTCGAGCCAAAAGAAGTTTTTAGGAAAATGCTGGTCGCCATCCTGAATATCCAATCGGGCAGTTCCACCATTGCCGAAGTATTCTTCAAACTGCCCGTAAGACATGCTTGGTCTTTGTGGTGCATGTTTTACGATTACGCGCGCCGCAGCTAGACTGTCCTGAATGCGCCAGAGCTCAAGAATTTCTGGATAGTTGATTGCATTTTCTGTAGAATAATAGTGTGAAGTGGAAGCGGTTTTGGTATTCTGGAGCAGGTTAGTCTCTTTGGTTTGGGTCTGGACTCTGCCACTATCAATGGTATACACCAAGGAAGGGTTAAAGTAGAAACGAACTGCGGTATCCCTATTAAACCATTCAATCATGCCCTCCTTGATTGGAGCGATGGCCGAATAATTGGCTGTCCGATTTTTAAATCGGTGGTAGTAGCTGCTTCTGGGAACTTCATAATAGTTCGAATCCTGGCGAATCCAGGATGGAGAATTATGCCAAATCAAATGCAGGAATAAAACATGTTCTTCAATCTTTTCAATCTCTTGATCTTCATACGCGTAATCCACTTTCTCATAGCGAATCCTTCGATTTTCGGCCATATACAGGTCGTTGATGCCCAAAGTGGTAGTATGTCCGGCTTCCACCCATACCGAGTCAATATGAATCATGTGCTTTTGGGTCTTTATATGCAGGATATGATAACCTGGACTGAGCTGTATGACGGGCCTTTGCATGAAATTGCCCAATACCAGAGAACGGATTTCATCATCGACCCAAAGTTCACGAGGAACGTTGAACTGCTGATTTTCCAATAGGACCACCTGCAATTCGGTACGCTTGTTTTCATTCGCTCTTTTTTCAATATGCATGCCTTGAGGGGCATAATAAAGCCGGTAATGAAGGTGTTGATGCA
>JALRIQ010000333.1 GCA_023277325.1 Bacteroidia bacterium
TTCAGGGAAACTTAAAGAGTACTAACCTGAATGGAGTCAATCATTTGGGGATACAGGCTTTAAACAGCACCTTAAATTCAAGCTTTAGAGAAGGATCTGGCTTCAATTATTCGCATGAATTATTGTTCCGCCATAAATTTAAAAAAGACGGAAGGACCATCAGCCTGGGCATGAATAGAACTTTGTCCTCCTCTACGGGCCTAAATTCTCTTTATGCAGAGAACCGACTTTATACAGGGGGAAATGATTCACTGAATACCTTGGATCAGTTTGGGGAAAGCGAAGGAATAAACAGCCGACTGGGGGTGGAGCTGATGTATACAGAGCCGCTAGGGAAAAAGGCACAAATCACTTTCCGCTATTCGCCTTCAGTAAGCAGGTCTAGTGATCTCGCAGACACCCGTTCTTTCGATTCGCTCAGCATGAGTTATTCGAATTATGACACCTTGCTCTCGGCAGACTTAACCAACAGTACCATTACGCAAAGAGGTGGAGTGGGACTGCGCTTGAGAAGTGAAAAGTTCATGATGTTTGCCATGATCAATGCCCAACAAAGCAACTTAAAGGCAGATCAGGTGATTCCAAATACCTTTAATGTCGACAGAAACTACAACGCTTTATTGCCTTTTGCTTTTATGCGTTACCAGTTTAGCAAGTCTGAGCAGCTTCGTTTGTTCTACCGCACAAGCACTGATTTACCGAACGGCTCTCAATTGCAAAGCAGCATCAATAACAGCAATCCACTATTATTAAGCACAGGTAACAGCAACCTGAATCAGGCTTATTCCCACCGTCTGGGCCTGCGCTTTAACCGCGCAAATGTGGCAAAAGGAAGAACTCTTTTTGCTTCGTTTACGATGAACTACGCTTCCGACTACATTGCAAACAGCTCATTTATTGCCCAACAGGATACTGTGATCCAAGGAGTGTCGCTGACTCGGGGAACCCAGCTTAACCGTCCGGTGAACCTGGATAAAAATTGGAACCTGAGTTTATTTATTTCTTATGGGGTACCCATTAAATGGCTGAAAAGTAATCTGAATTTCAATGTCGGACTCAACCAGGCACAGACTCCAGGAATAATTAACGAGGTACTTAATTATACCGAAGCCACTTCTTATGATGTGAGTGCAGTGCTGAGTAGCAATATTTCTGAGGAGATTGATTTTTCTTTGAGTTATGCTGCCGATTGGAATAGGGTGAGAAATAGCTTTCAGCCGCAATTGAATAATGATTATCTGCTGCATGCCGGAACTGCGGGTATAACTTGGATGCCAAAAGGAAAATGGGTACTCAATACCCAGGCTAGTTATACTTCCTACATGGGACTTGGCGATGCATTCACGAGTAACTTTTTGATATGGAATGCAGCCTTTGGACGTAAGTTCTTGAAGAACAATGCGGGAGATTTGCGCATGTCGGTATTTGACATATTGGGTCAGAACAATAGTCTAACACGCAACGTCACTGAGGTTTACGTGGAAGATGTGCAAAACCAGGTATTGCAGCGTTATTTCATGCTTACCTTCACCTATACCTTCCGGAACTTCAACGCGCGCGCTTCTCGATAAATAGAAGTTGGTTATAATAGTGCCAAAGCCGGATATGAATATCATGTGGGCGCACTTCGTAATTGTTTTCTTCATCACCGTGCTTGTAATTGCTCAAATAGATCAAGTATTGATGGTATCCGTCTTGCACGATGCTATGTTCGATAGTTAGGCTATACACATCGTTACTTCCAAATGCGGGTTGACGCAGGTTATCTATACGAAAAGTATTATCGTCTATCCAACTGCCTACCTGGGGCTTTTCGCAGGCTAAAACGTACCATTCCGTAAGCTTCTTCATGCTTGAATCGATGGGATCTTTAGAATAACAGAACAGGTAACTCGCTAAATTCTTGTTCAAATCTTTTGGTTCGAAGAGGTACATGGTATTTGGTGCCTGATCTTCCTGGTAATAGGTCATTTTAAGTGATGCATCCACCGCTTCCTGAATTTTGGCCATTACTGTCCGGAAGGCACCTAATCGCGCATCCAACAAATTGAAAGGGCCTAGTTTTTCTTGAATACGAAAACGAAGCATTTGCCCTTGTTTAGAGAGGCCAATAACTTCCTGCCGCAAGTAATAGGATGATCCTGTAAAAACGGGTTTGTACAAAGGACCATAAACGGTAAGCGTTTTTGATCGGTCAACACGAGCTTCCCCGCCTGAAGAGTCGAGAAAAAGCGTGGTCAAATTCTGTTCTAATTTTTTTGAGCTACCGCTATAAAACACCTCGATATAGGAACCCGAATCACTTTGAACATAAACGGGCATGTTTGGGAAGTTCCGAGCTTCTATTTGAGAAAAGGCCGTGATAGGCAGGAATCCGATTAGCAGAGAAAGAATCAATAAACGCATATGCAAGAATACTATTCTTTTAAGAGATGCGATAGGAGTGAAAATGTTGCATTCCTTTTAGAATTAGCGGAGAAAGCCTAATTTGAAGGGAAATGGAACAGGTAAAAGTTGCAATTGAATTAGGCGAATTGGATTATCAAGCCAAACTCTGTCCGCTTGCTAAAATGTTATCAGGAACAATTGAAATTACATCATCATGGATAAATCAGAGATAAAAGAATACAGCAATGGAGAGGTAACCATTGTATGGAAGGCCGCTTTATGCCAACACAGTGCGAATTGCGTGAAAGGATTACCTGACGTTTTTAATAGCAAGGCAAGACCATGGATTCAAGCTGATGGAGCCGATTCGGACGCCATTCGTAAACAGGTGGATAAATGCCCGTCGGGAGCTTTAACATGGTACGATAATGCGAAATAGCTAATCCATTCATTCAGAACAATATTTCAGCAATTCCTTTGTTTATCCATGCAGCTAAGCTAATTTAACCGTATCAAATCTATCATATGAAAAAAGCATTACTATTCGGATCAGCCCTAAGCTTCATGATTTTGGGCATGTCGTTCGAAAGCATCGAACGTGTAGAAAAGGTGTATAACCGAACTGCTGCTCCAGCAGGGCACAGTGGATCTCCTGCCGACGGAAAAACCTGTACAGCATGTCATGCAGGAACCGCTGAGGCAAAAACTAATATTATCACCAGTGATATTCCTGCAACAGGCTATGTTCCAGGAAACACCTACACCATTTCAGTAACTTTAAATAATACCGGAACAACCCGTTTTGGATTTCAGCTTTCTCCACAGAACAACGCAGGAACCATGTTAGGCACCTGGGGAGCCAATACAACGGAAACGCAAGTGATTGCAAGCAAATGGGCCACCCATAAATTGGCAAGCACTACTGGAACGGATACCAAAACATGGACTTTGCAGTGGACAGCACCATCTGCCGGAACGGGTGATGTAACCTTTTACGGAGCATTCAATATCGCAAATGGAGATAATGGTACAGGCGGCGACAAAATTTGGACATCAAGCATGACCGTTTCTGAACAAGGTGCGAACAGTATCAAAGAGGCAGGACTTATTACCATGAATGCCTACGTTTCTGGAAACAAACTGATGATTACCTGGAACGAGCCCTCAAACGAATCTGCGCTCATTACATTGGTAGACATGCAAGGTAAGTCGGTTGCTAAGTGGGGAGCGAAGGATCGAACAACGACATTTTCAGCCTCACTTCCTCAACTGGAATCAGGAGTTTATGTTGTTCGTGTTGAATCTGAAGTACTTCGTGGAACACAGAAAGTGCTTATTTACTAAGCCTCTCCTTTATAAAATTAGAAAAGCGCCCTGGTGGCGCTTTTTTTATGGTTCAATATCGTAATACACCCGAAGCTTATTGCTATGTGTACGCACCTGCAACCACTCTTCTAATCGGTTTTGTTCTTTCCTTTGAAGGTGACGAGGCAGTTTAACTAAAGCCACGCATAGGCTGTCGTTTTGGACACTGTCTATTTGGAACAGGTTCACATTGCCGATGGCCATGCTGGTGGCAGGATAGCCCTGTGCCTGAATTTCTCGAAGTATATCTGAAGTTGGGTAGGCACTGTTCTGCATTTTCTGCAATTGACCTGCCATTAGATCGATAAGGCTGTCTTTTTGAACAACTTCTTCCTCCTTTTCGCGCAATAAAGATTGAACAAGGGCGATGTTTAGCGTCGGATTTTCTTGTTTGAAGTCTGTTCTTCCTTGCTTAATAACGAGTTCAACCTCACCCAAGCGGTACTTCGGCATTTTCCTTTGGATATGCGCTAACTCGCTGCTATCAACTCCTGAACCTACGAGCAGTACCTCGATTCGTTTCCCGGCATAATCAATTTTTTTTTGACCCACTGCTGTGGCATCGAAGAGCATTTCTTCCGTGATAAATTGTTCGGCACGGTTTTCAAAGATGGATTTTAATACCAGGTTATAGGCGATGTAAACACTTGGTATCAAGGTAATCATGACAATTAAGGTGGTAGAATTTTTCACTCTTTTGGCCAATTGCTCATCTACAAATTGATATTTGGTAAATTTCAAATAGCGAACAATCAAAATTGTGGCGAAGCAGATGAATACCGAATTGATGAAGAATAAATAAGTGGCTCCGAAGAAAAAGGTAAACTGTCCGGTTGCCAATCCATAACCCGCCGTACAAAGCGGTGGCATCAATGCCGTAGCAATAGAAACTCCCGGAATAACATTCCCCTTTTCCTTGCTGGATGTGGCAATAATTCCTGCCAATCCGCCAAAAAAAGCGATGAGCACATCCCAGGTGGTGGGTGTAGTTCGCGCTAAAAGCTCCGAATGGGCGAATTTTAATGGGGTGAGTAAAAAGTAGATAGCCGCAGTTGTTATACTGATAAGCGCTGCAATGCCCAGGTTAATGGCTGATTTTTTAATCAACGCAAAATCATAAATGCCCACACCTAAGCCAAGTCCGATGATTGGACCCATTAAAGGTGAAATTAACATCGCACCAATAATAACCGCTGCCGAATTAACATTGAGCCCAATGCTGGCAATCATAATGGCGAAAATCAATACCCAGAGATTGCCGCCTTTAAATTCCACATTGGCACGAATGGATGTAACGACTTCATCCTCGCGGCTTTTATAGGCTTCCAAATTTAAGAGGCTCCGAAGCCAACCTATCACGTTAAAATTCATAAGGCAATTTAAGGCAAACTGCGAAGAAACAAGGAATTCATGGTTGGAATTGAGCGTGAGAACAGATTCATTTTAAAGTTCGTATTTCTCTTCTATCAACCAGGAATTTCTTCCTTGCCATTGGCATGGATGGCAAAACGCCCTCTTTCACTTCCATGAACTTGGTCATGTTTGGGCCAAGGCCAACCGCCAAATTGGGTTCTTTGGTATTCCCTGAAGGCATGAGAAATCTCTTCCTGGGTGTTCATTACAAATGGACCGTATTGCGCAACAGGCTCAGCAATTGGCTTTCCCTGAAGGTAGAGGAAGGAAGAAGGCTGGTCGCCGTTGCGGATATGGAGCTTTTGGTCGGAATCGAAACGAATCGAATGCATAGGAGATACCACCGCATCATTCATTTCCA
>JALRIQ010000334.1 GCA_023277325.1 Bacteroidia bacterium
ATTTGGCTATCCAACAGCGTGAAAACGATTTGGTACTTGCCACTTTCGGCAGAGGAATCTATGTATTAGATGATTATTCTGCTTTACGCAAAGTGGAAGCCAAGCAAGAGGCTCAGCTATTCGCGCCACGTGCTGGTTTGTGGTACAAAGAACGACGGGATTTAAGCTATACCCGTAAAGGTTCTCAAGGCGATAATTTCTTTGTGGCCGATAATCCAGCTTATGGGGTCGAGTTCACTTATTACCTGAAAGAGGCCCATAAGTCGAAAGAAGCACAGCGGAAGGCAAAAGAGAAGGAACTGGAAAAGAAGGGCGACGAAGTAGGCGTGCCGGAATGGAAGGTTTTGGAAGAAGAGATGCAAGAACTTAAGCCGGAGGTTTTCCTTTTTATCTATGATCAGGAAGGGAATATCATCAAGCGCATTCAAGCCAAAAATTCGAAAGGAATGCAACGTATCAACTGGGACTACAGCACAGATCCAATGAACACCCTTCATAATGTGAAAGGTGCAAATGGACGAAATGGTCCGATGGTAGCTCCGGGAACCTATACCGCCCGTCTGTTCAAGCAGGTTGAAGGTCAGTTTACAGCCCTGACAGAACCTGTGTCTTTTGAAGTGAAAGCTTTAAAAAATAAACTCACTAACCCAGCAGAGAAGGTCGCTCAATATTGGCGGGAGGTGACTGCTTTGGATGTACAGGTTGATGACCTAAGGCATGCTGTTAAAAAGACTGAAGATCAGGTTCAACTGCTGTTGATTGCCTACGAGCGCGCTGCGGAAACAGATACCGCACTTCATAAGCAATTGCTCGTTCTGCGCGATGATATACTCAACCTGGGACAGCAATTCAGCGGCAGCGATGCACGCAACGAAGTCGGAGAAAAGAATGAATATCCTACCATCTACGACTACCTCGGGGCTGCACGTGGCAATACCACCTACGGACCAACCACAGAGCATATGGAGTCATTTGGTAAGGTGCAAAAACTTTATGAGCAGCACTCTGAAGAGCTGAAAGCTATCGAAGCCAAATTACCTGCCATGTATACCAAATTGGAGCGTATTGGTGCGCCGAAGGTTGATCGGTGACCATAGACTATCAGACTGCCAGACGGTTAGAAGGTCAGGCGTCGGAGCAACTAAAATTAATGCCGGTCAGGTCATCCTTAGCTTTGCCTCCGCGGAGGTTGGAAGCAGCTGGATTGGTGTGCTCGACTTTGTAAGTGTTGGGGACGTATTGGCTGCTATGGCCGATGATATGTCACCCATCGACTTTCTCTTTTATGGTATCGCTATTTATGAAGGTTTTCGCTTCTCACTGCGCACTTTCGATGTACCTCACGCAGACGAAGAACTGAACTAATCGAGCGGTTAAGCAAATCGTTTTTTCAATTCCCAGATAATATCCTCCAATCCATTCAGCTTGATTTCGTAAACGGTTTCGAGCTGAATGCCCAACTTTCCTTTTGGAAACCCATCCTTGCGAATAAACCACTCCAGGTAGGAAACAGGTAAATCACAAAGTAAACTGCCTTTGAATCTTCCAAAGGGCATTTTTACGGTAACGATGTCTTTCAATATTTCTGGATTGGGCTGCATCGAAGGTTTCAGTGTTCAGGATATGGGGTTAAAGAAGTTGAGGGTGCTTTTTAGTTTTTCGAAGCCTGAACGTTTTAGTGGTGTGCCTTGGAATACCTTTTCGAAGGTTTCTTCATTCAGCTCTTGCCAGTCTTTTTCCGTCCAGCTTAGGAATGCACGGGAAGTAAATTCTGGTTCCTCATGCTTTTTCGCAAAACGGTTCCAGGGGCATACCTGCTGACAAATATCGCAGCCGAAAGCCCAGTTCTCCATCTTACCTTGAAATTCACTGGGAATCTGGTCTTTGAGCTCAATGGTCAAATAGGAAATGCATTTTTCAGCAGCCAGGTGATACGGTGTGATGGCGTCTGTCGGGCAGGCATCGATACAGGCCGTGCATGTTCCACAATAGTCTTTGATAGGGGCATCGGCTTCCAGGTCTAAATCGAGGATGAGTTCGGCCAGAAAAAAGTAGGAGCCTTGTTGTTTATTAATGAGCAAGGTGTTTTTGCCAGTCCAGCCCAACCCTGCTTGTGCTGCCCATTGCCTTTCCATAACTGGTGCTGAATCGACAAAGGCACGCCCTTCAATAGCTCCATACTCGACTTCGAGGAGTTTCATTAAATCGAGGAGCTTCTTCTTTATCACCTTATGGTAATCGCGTCCGTAGGCGTAAGAAGCGATTTTCGGTATATCCGGGGAAGATGGCGACTCGGGATTATGGTAATTGTACAAAAGACTCACTACCGACTTCGCACCAGGAACCAATAAGCGTGGATCGAGGCGTTTATCAAAGTGATTGGCCATATAGCCCATGGCGCCATGGTGGTTCTTATTGAGCCAATTTTCCAGTCTGGGGGCTTCTTCTTCCAGCTTGCGGGCTGCACTGATGCCGCAGAAAGAAAAGCCCATTGCCTGCGCCTGCTGTTTTAGCCAGTGGCTTCTTTGTTGGCGCTGGATGGGGTTCATTGGCTATCGAATAAATCAGAATTTCCTCTGGAGGTTAATTTTCCCAAATGGCGGTATGCCTTTTCCGTAGCCTCCCTCCCTCTCGGAGTTCTGGCCAAATACCCTTCCTGAATTAAAAATGGTTCATACACTTCTTCGATAGTACCTGCCTCCTCACCAACTGCAGTTGCAATGGTGGTGAGTCCGACTGGTCCTCCTTTAAATTTATCGATGATGGTGACCAAAATGCGGTTATCCATATCATCCAAACCATGGGTATCCACATTCAATGCCTGCAATGCCATGCGGGCAATCTTGATGGTAATGGTTCCATCTCCTTTAATTTGGGCAAAGTCGCGTGTACGACGCAAAAGTGCATTGGCAATACGTGGTGTACCCCTGCTTCTTCGTGCAATCTCATAGGCTGCATCTTCTCGCACTGGCGATTTAAGGATGCTGGCCGAACGTTCAACAATGCGTGTTAAGAGCTTGGCATCATAATATTCCAAGCGCGCATTAATCCCAAAACGAGCACGTAAAGGAGAAGTCAATAAGCCAGATCGAGTCGTTGCACCAATCAGGGTAAATGGGTTCAAAGCAATTTGCACGGAGCGCGCATTCGGACCAGATTCAAGCATAATATCGATGCGAAAATCTTCCATGGCCGAATACAGGTACTCTTCAATCACCGGACTTAAACGGTGAATCTCATCAATAAAAAGCACATCCCCTTCATCGAG
>JALRIQ010000335.1 GCA_023277325.1 Bacteroidia bacterium
ATTGACAATCAAGTCAATAATTACAGTCAGGTCTAGCCTGTCGAGACCTCGTTTATCAATGGATTCCAAGTAACCCCTCCTTCTCGACCCTTCGGCTCACCCATGACAGGCCAAGCTCGAAGTGACAGTGTTATAGTGAAATTTTTTTTTTGAAATTCGGTCCTTGGAATTTATGCCGTTATTTCAATTGAAAATTCTAGTATTGCTCTATGTTATTGGAACAATTTCTTAAAACACGAGCCTGGTCAGAAGCCTTAGTAGAACCTTTAGAAACGGAGGATTTTGTGGTTCAGCCTGTGGTAGATGTGAGTCCGCCGAAATGGCATCTGGCGCATACTACCTGGTTTTTTGAAAACTTTGTTTTAAAGCCTTACGTGGCCAATTACATCGAATACGACCCGAAATTTGGCTTCCTTTTCAATAGCTACTATAACCATGTTGGAAAACGCAGTCAACGCGATGAACGTGGGTTTCTCTCGCGGCCTACGGTCAAAATCATCATGCAGTACCGCCAACATGTAAGCGAGGCGATTGCTCTGTTTTGGGAGGATCTCGACAAGCATAAGCATAAGGCCGAAATCATGCGCCGCATTGAAATCGGAATTAACCACGAACAACAACATCAGGAACTTCTTTTAACCGATATCAAATACATTCTTGGCCATCAATACCTAATGCCTCCCTATGTGTCCAAAGATGCCCCAGATACAGGCTGGTTGGCCGAAAAAGAACTCGAGTGGAATGCTGTGCCAGAAGGATTATATACCATTGGGCATGAGGGGGGAGGATTTGCTTTCGACAATGAAAAAGAACCCCACCAGGTTTTTGTGAATTCCTTTGAAATGACTGACAGAGCAATCACGAATGCCGAGTATTTAGAATTCATTGAAGCAGGTGGGTATAAAGATTTCCGCTATTGGCTGTCAGAAGGCTGGGACTGGGTGCAAAAGCAAGGAGCAGAAGCACCGATGTATTGGCGCTTTATCGAAGGCCGTTGGAAATACTATACGCTTGGAGGATTGCAAGAAATTGAAGGAGGAAGTCCTTTGATGCACGTCAACTACTACGAAGCCGATGCTTTTGCCCGTTGGAAAGGCGCCCGACTCCCCACAGAACAAGAGTGGGAGATCGCCTTCCAATTCAACCCCGATTGGATGTATAGTCCGGTATGGGAATGGTGCGCCTCCGCTTATTTGCCTTACCCCGGTTTTAAAGTCGAGGAGGGAGCCTTAGGCGAATACAATGGAAAATTCATGAGCGGACAAATGGTCCTTCGAGGAGGCTCTCTTGCCACACCAGATGGACATTGGCGCCCGAGTTACCGCAATTTCTTCCACCCACACCTGCAATGGCAGTTTAGTGGGATTCGTTTGGTGAGATAGAAGGGTTAAGGGTTCAGGGTTTAAAGTTGAGGTTAAGGTTGAGATTAATGTTGAGGCTGAGTCATATTGGAGCATGCTTTCAAGGAATGTAATTTTTATCTGGAAGTCTGTTTGTCTGACAGTCTTTTCGCCTCGCAATCTCTCAAACTCGTAATCTCGCAAACTCGACTTTGGACGAAAATTATTCTGCCGTTTTGACTTAAAAAAAATCAGGTACACTTATCGCCTCTATCGATTCATGAGCAAAAATAAGAACGTCACCTTTGCTTGGGCAGTAAAAAATATCATTTGGCCGAGAAGAAAAACCCTCTTTATCGGACTCCTGCTTATCCTCGTGAGTAGACCAGCAGGATTGGTATTACCAGCTGCCACCAAGTACCTTTTGGATGATGCCGTACCAAATAAAGATTTCGGCATGCTGCAACTCATCTTTGTGGTGATTCTTATTTCCCTCATCATTCAAGCAGTTTCTTCTTTTTTATTGACGCGTATCCTGAGTGTTGAGGCGCAGTTCCTCATTTCAGAATTGCGGGTGAAGGTGCAGAAGAAAATACTCTCTCTCCCCATTAACTTTTTCGATAACAATAAATCTGGAGCCCTAGTATCGCGCATTATGACCGACGTAGAGGGTGTGCGAAACCTGGTGGGTACTGGTCTGGTTCAATTGATTGGTGGAAGCATCACATCAATTCTGGCGCTGGTTTTATTATTGAATATCAGTCCCGCAATGACCTTATTTACCTTGGTTCCTCTCGGCTTATTTGCCTTTATTGCCATGAAAGCATTTGGCAGAATTCGTCCTATTTTCAAAGAACGTGGGAAATTGAATGCAGAGGTAACAGGACGTTTAACGGAGACCCTAAATGGGGTTCGCGTCATCAAAGGATTTAATGCCGAAGCGTCTGAAAATAGAACCTTTGAAGCAGGGGCCAGGAGTCTTTTTGAAAACGTAAAATCCAGCTTAACAGCCACCGCCTTTGTAACCAGTGCCGGTACTTTCCTTATTGGCTTTGCTAGTGCGGGAATTTTGGCCATGGGAGGCTATTATATGATGGAAGAAAAGCTTACCTCTGGAGAGTTGATTTCCTTTATCTCTTTGTTGGCGTTTATGATTGCCCCAATTGTTCAAATGAGCAATATTGGCAGTCAGCTGACAGAAGCCTTTGCCGGACTAGACCGTACCGAGGAAATCATGAAAATGGATCCGGAAGACATGGCCGAATCGCGTCCGATTGTCCTAGAGAAAGTGGATGGAGATATTGTCTTTGATAAAGTTTCCTTCGCTTATGAAAATGACAAAGAAGTATTGCATGAGATAAGCTTCAATGCTCCGCGTGGCTCGGTTACTGCCCTTGTTGGAAGTTCCGGTTCTGGTAAATCGACCACAGCCAGTTTGGCAGCTACCTTTCTTACGCCAAAAAGTGGTTTGATCACGGTTGATGGTCACAACATATCCAAAGTAAACCTATCCAGTTTCCGGAAACATTTGGGAGTGGTATTGCAAGATGATTTCCTCTTTGAAGGAACGATTCGGGAAAATATTCTCTTTCCACGTCCGGATGCCAGCGAAGAAGAGCTGCTTGCTGCGGTAAAAGGAGCTTATGTGAATGAGTTTACCGATCGTTTTGAAGAAGGTTTGGAAACCGTAATCGGCGAACGTGGGGTAAAACTCTCCGGCGGACAAAAACAGCGTATTTCCATAGCTAGAGCCTTATTGGCCAATCCCAAAGTTATTATCCTTGATGAGGCGACATCAAATTTGGATACGGAAAGTGAGACTTTCATTCAGAAAAGTTTGGATGGCTTGATGCAAGACCGAACCACATTTGTTATTGCCCACCGCTTGAGCACCATTCGTAAAGCCAATCAAATTTTGGTTATCGAAGACGGTCAAATTGTTGAACGTGGCACCCATGACGCGCTTATCGCCAAAGAAGGAAGGTATTTTGAGCTTTATACCTACCAAAGCCGGATTTAGATTTTGCTGATTTTCGATTTAGAATAGTCGAAAAATCGATAGGTCGATTGCTCGATGAATATCTTTCGAAAAGTAGCACTTAATCGTAGAAATTGTCCACTTGCTAGTAGGTTTAGTCCTGCCTCTTTATATTCGGGGAAATTTTATTCAATAGATGGACGCAACCGAACTGAAGCAGAAGGAATTATTTGATCAAAAAGCCGATCTGTTTGAAGCACATTACTCCGATAAATATACCGAAGAATACCGCCGCCGTTTTGTTTACGGCCCGATGATAAAAGGCCTGGATCTAAAGGGGAAGAAAGTTCTCGAAGCCATGTGTGGCAGCGGACAAGCCACGCCATTCTTTTTGGAGCATGGTGCACAGATTACAGGACTTGATATTTCTGAAAAACTGATTGAATCTTTTAAAAGACAATTTCCTGAATGTGAAGCAATTTGTCAGTCGGTATTCGATAATGAAATTCCTGATCAATCCTTCGATGTAGTTAGTATCATCGCAGGTTTGCATCACCTTCACCCACGTGTGGACGATTGCGTGGAAGAAGTATACCGCATTCTGAAGCCAGGTGGTCATTTTATGTTTATGGAACCGCATGCAGGTTCTTTGCCCGATGTATTCCGTAAAATCTGGTACAAAACTGATACGTCTTATTTTGAAGAAAATGAGGGTTCAGTGGATATTGAACACCTTAAAAAGCGTTTTGAAGGGCGCTTTGAATACAGCCAGACCGTATACACCGGGTTCTTGGCCTTCTTACTTGTTTATAACTCCTATGTCTTCCGCATGCCTTTAGGATGGAAGAAATACTATTCTCCATTTTTACTATGGCTCGACCGGATTTTTGAACCTATTCAAGGGAAGTTTGGTTCCTGCATCGTGGTAGGACAATGGAAAAAAATTGGTGAATGAAAAAAGCTGGAAAGAAACTTAGTACAGGCCCATCGCAAGTGAGCAGCTTCAAGGCTGGGGTGCTTTATTTCGCGCAGAAAGACGAAGCACAGTTTCCCATCCTTGAATCCCTTTTAAATTCAAACAGGGGATACCAGGTTATTGTGATCAATGCCGGAGAGCAAGACCTGCTCAAAAGGTGGCAGGAACAAGGTAAAGTATTATGCACTGAAGCTGGTTCTTTACGTTCTGCGCTCGAAGAAAGTACTGCGGAATATTGGATTGGCGCCGATGCCTCCACATCCTGGAATATCCAAAAAAGTATCCACAGCATTCAGGTGGATGAGGATACCAAACTCTATCTGCCAGATTCGCATAAAATCGATGCAGGGAAACCTACTTTAGGCACCCAATTCGGACGCTTGTACTACAGTAAACTCCAGTCATTCTTTTCCCCTTCAACAGTTAAAGATTCCGTTTGGAAGGCTTTTTTGATTGAAAAATCGACCCTTCTCAGACTGATTCAATACGGAAAATACGATAACCTACTTGCGCTCTTCCACCGCATTTGTGTAGCGGATATGGATTATTCTCCATTTGAATTGGTAGCGCCATCTTACCCCAATTATATCCAGGAGGGAAATAAAACGGCCAAAGCCGGAATTAGCTTCTATTCCCGTTGGTTTTTTAGCGATGCCATCAAAACGGCAAAAGACGCGAATGCAGCGTATAAAACCAGACTGCATGCCCTTTCCCGTTTTCTCTTTGCCAGCTTTTTCTTTTTATGCCTCGTGGTCATGCCAATCCTTAGCTTCGACTACGGTATCAGCTGGGATGAAAAGTTGCAGTATGAATATGCGCATGATATCTATGCCTACCTGACCAGTTTCGGGGAGGATAAAACCATCTTCGACTTTCAAAACAAAAGTGCCCTATGGCAGCCGATGCAGTATTACGGGTCATTCTTCGACTTGCTCACGGTTGCTATTGTTGATGTTTTTGGCATTGAGAATGAATTTGAACTTCGGCATTT
>JALRIQ010000336.1 GCA_023277325.1 Bacteroidia bacterium
TAACTATTCAGCTTTAGTTCTTTTATTTCTGCATCAATTTGGCTGCTAAATAGGCCATTGGAACATAGGCAATTAGAATATCCAGTGCAGCAAACCATATCGGACCGGGTAACATGTAATTGACGACAATACCACCAGCCAGGAAAAGTATACCCACAATCATGGCCAACATCATTTTGCGGTTAAGGCTAATGGCGGCTGCCAATCCTGCGCCAGCAACGGTTCCAAGTGCATGCGCCAAGAAGGGGAAAATAAAATACTTGGGTTCAAGTGTGGGGATAATTGCGGCAAAAGCTTCCATATCATTGGGGTCGATGCCTTCGATGGGGAAAATACTATGGCCCAATTGTACTAGTCCCATATTGACCAAGCTTCCCACAAACCATCCGGCGACAACCGCCAGAATATTCCGCATTACATTCATACAAAAAGTTTTAAGCTCCTTTCACGTTCGAAAGGTTAGTATAAAAGTACTGAATTTTTACTTGTTTAATTGTATTCAACTGGGAAGTAAAATGTCGGCAGCGGTAAAAACAACGTCATGACCTTTTTCATGAAAATAGCCGTGCGTGTTGAATGCGCGGTCAAACGCGACGGCCATGATAAAATCTCCACCCCATGCGCCCAGGGATTTTATTGCTCCAGGGAAATCAGAAAACAGCGTATTATGAACCTGAGCCAAATACAAGGTTTCTCCAATAAGTGCCTCGCTTTGCTGCATGGTTTTTATCAGGTTTTCCCGATTAGCTTCTTGCTCGAAGTTGATGATCAATTTGTTCAATTGCTCAAGCGTTGCGCTTTTGTCGTTTTGCTCTCTATAATGCTGAATGCCCTCTCGGCTGTCTTGCTTCTGACCCAGATAAATAAAATGCACACCCTGATCCAAGAAACTTCCCAAGTCAATGTCCTTCCACTCTGCTTTAGTAGGAGCGGATAAACGGTAACTAATTGGGCCTTGAGCCTGTGCACAAGCGATATCATAGCCGCTGCCGGTAAATGAGCGAAAGAATAATTCCATGGCATCCACTTTTGCCCACTGAGCAATTAAAGAAATCAAGGTGGAGCTGGAACCCAATCCCCATTCACTTGGGTAGTCCGCACTTATTTCTGCTTCATGGTAAAGCCCATCTTTTAAGAAAGCGGGATTCATAGCGCGTGCATGCAGCAGGAATTTTTGAAGTCGGGCGGCTACTTCATCTTGAAGTCCATGAAGGAGGTTCAGTTCTTCATCAAAATACGCTTCAAACCAAATGAAGCCTTTGTGATCGATACTTTTCCAATAAATTCCGCGAACCTGAACGGAATCGCTGCTCACCTTTAAGGTCTGCCCAAATCGTGTAGGCCATGCCAAGGCGGTGCAGCCATCCAACACAAAATACTCTCCGAAGAGCATGAGTTTTCCATGGGCACGGTAGGAGTGGGCTTGCATCTGGCGAAGATACAATTTGGAGAAGAATAAGCTTTCTGTTGATTTCAGACCTCAACATCGCAAGGTCGTAATGTCGCGAAGCCTTATTTAATCTGCTGTTTCATCTGTGCCACCTGCTCAGCAAATTTCTTTGCATCTTCATTATCTGGTGTGGCTGCCAGGTAGATTTCCAAAGCATATTCAGCCTTATCGATATCTCCTGCATTGATGGCATTGCTGGTGAGTGAATAACAACCGAGTCCGATAAAGCCCAATACGCGTTCATACATCACGTCGTTTTTGGCAAAATCATGCAATGCTGCGATTTCATTTTCCCACCATGTAAGGTCTTTGGTTCCAAAGGATTGGAAGAACTTACGTTTCAGCAATTGCTCGCGCATGATGTTTTCTTGCGAAGTCTTCGGCTTTTTTTGCTGGTAGTTCATCACCGAATCGTTTTGAATAAAATAGAAGCCATCTTTCATGGTCTCTGCATTCGGGAATTCGTGTGCTCCAGACCATTCAATCAATTGATGCTGAAATGGTGCATTTCCCAAGCTTACTTCAAAGCCTACCACGTCTGCATAATTCATGTCGCGTATACCGGCAAAGCCAAGCAAGGAAACATTATTCTGGCGGGTGAATTGAGAAACACCGCCAGCGTAAAGCACCTGACGTACTTCTGGATGCTTATTGGCATATTCCAAGGCAACTTTAGCTCCGCCACTAAACCCTAACAAACGCACTGCACTGTGCACCGGATAGAGGTTTTGAACTTCCTTAATCAACTGGTTCAGTCCTCTTTCGCTTTCATTGAAGCTCATTCCATTTTTGCTGGTATTGCAGCCTACCAAAATGATATTGAAACTGTCGGCCAATTCACGGTACATATAGAGTGGAAGTTTTCCCTGTCCATGTGGATCAATGCAATAAAGCACCGGGTATTTTTCCTTGCTCCTCATGCCTACAGGAAGGTAGATGGCATACGAAGTACTTGGGTCTGATTTGAAAGCCAGGTTTTCATGCACCATGCCCAAATCCAATTTGGTTTTTACTTCAGGTGCTTGTTCTGTTCCTACTTTTTCCTCTGCGGTATTTCTTCCATCGCCACACGCCGACAGGATAAGCCCAAAACTCAGGGCAATCAGTGCTAAGTGTTTTTTCATTTCTTAATCTCTTCAAGACTTTTTACGCCCCGAAGTTCACAAAACAATTCGATAACTTTAGAATGCGAGACGGTATCTGTTTCAAAATATTTTACAATCACCTTACGCTCGTCTTCTGTTGCTTCCAATTGGTAAAGGATATTGAGCAGGTGCATTTTCATATGCCCTTTCTGAATTCCTGAAGTCACCAAAGAACGCAAA
>JALRIQ010000337.1 GCA_023277325.1 Bacteroidia bacterium
TATTGAAAAAACAACAGATTGATGTTATTATCAATTCAAATGAGAATGATTGCGATTTACGCGAGAATTCTTATCGGAACATTCGTGTCTTAGACCTTATTGTGGCGCACCTGCAAGGAATTGCAGATAGCAATAAGATCAAGGAGAAACGATGGAAGATTTTGTAACCAAATGGGGTTGCAACCGCTTGCAGACGGTTTCTGCTGAAAAAATGGACTGACTTATGGAAGACACCAACCCTAGCGGGAGTGAACCATTAAATGTAAATACTGCGGCATCTGCCTTTCTTGGGTTTAACAACCTGGGAGAGAATGTGCAGCAGGAAGTAAACTATCCATTCATCAATCCGAAAGCGGGAGTGCAATATGAGTTGAATAGCAAAAGCAGCTTGTATGGAACATTTAGTAGGGCGAACAGAGAACCAGTGCGTGACGATTTTACGCAAAGCACACCAGAAACACGTCCTAAACCAGAAGTGCTGAACGATATTGAGTTGGGTTGGAATTGGCAGAACAGTGTGCAGCGCATTCAGCTGGCAGCATACAGCATGATTTATAAAAACCAGCTCATTCTGACTGGAAAAATTAATGATGTAGGGGCCTATACACGCACGAATGTTGCTGAAAGTTATCGTGCAGGAGTTGAGGTTGAGTATTCAAGAAATTTCACTTCCTGGTTGCAATGGAGTGCGACACTGGCTTTGAGTCAAAATAAAGTGAGGGAATTCACTGAGTATTTGGATGAATATGACGCGAATTGGAATTACCTCGGACAAAAAGAAAATCAATACAAGAATAGCGACTTAGCCTTTTCTCCGAATGTGGTGGCAAGTTCAATGCTTCGTTTTGTGCTTTCGAGGTCTGTTAGTATTGATTGGATGAGCAAGTATGTAGGCTTTCAATACCTTGATAATACCCAATCTGCCGAAAGAAGATTGGATGACTTTTGGGTGAATGACCTTCGCCTGAACATTGCCAGTAAAAAACTAACTGCTACCAAGGAGATCAGAGCCTCTGTATTAGCAGCGAATATTTTCAATACCAAGTATGAGCCGAATGGATATTCCTACGGATTTATTCTTGGTGGAGAGCGTTTGGATTTTAATTACCTCTTTCCTCAAGCGGGTACGAATTTCCTTGCGCAGATAACCTTTGTCTTTTAGACAGAACCAATACCATTAGCATAAAAAAAACTCCCAACCGCAAGGAAGGGAGTTTTTTGATTTACGCGTGCTTATCGATTTTTAATTTTCTGGTTTCGGCTTTGGAGCGGGTTTCGGCGTTGGCTTCACTTCCAAAGGTTTTTTAGGAGTAGGACTTGGCGTGTTTGGTGTAGTTGGAGTCACAACATTCCGCTTTTTCTTTTTAGGTATTACCTCTTCCTTTGGTGTAACAGGGTACGTTGGAGTAGTGGTTGGATTCGTTGGGGAAGTAGTCGTCCTTGTTTTAGGTTTAGGATCAATTCGGAAAACAAAGCCAACATTGTACATAAACAGGTCCGTAAAGGAATTGGACACGCGGTAGGATACCGTATTGTTTTCACGCACCACGGTGTTTAAGTTCGACCAATCCGCATTGGTCCCAGCTGAATAAGTAATTCTTGTATCGAGGCTGATAATTCTGTTCAAACGGAACATGGCTCCCACTGAAGCGCCATAGCGTCGGGTCCAATTGCCCATTATTTGTTCGCTGGTATTGCTTTCGTATTCTGGATTTTTTTGATCAATAGAAAGAGTTCTGTGTGTATAGAAGCCTCTGAGGCCAGCGAATCCGTCGATATACGGACTAAATTTCATTCCTTCCATAAAACTCATTCTCAAGGTTGCACGAAAACCTAAATGACTATTTGCATACTTTTCTGTACCTGGGTCACTATTCGGTGTATTGAGTATTACAGAGCGTTTTTCGCTTCCCGAGCCTTGGATATCAAATCCAATTCCTGCTCGCAAGGCAAAGACATTTGGGTTTACAGCTTTTCTAAGGAAGTTATTGGTGAAAAACTCCATATTGAAACCATATCCGTTTCTATAACTGGAGTCGCAGAATTCATTTAATGCAGATGACCCGATAAATCCAAGGCCGATATAAGGCTGAGCATAACTCGCTCCTGTAAATCCGATGGAAACAATGAAGAGGGTAAAAAGTTTTTTCATAATATAGGGTGTGAGCATATTTATTCAAGGTACGTGCCAATTTTATTTTCACTGCATAACCTACCTTTGTAGCCCTTGCAAAATGCTATTGATCATATCGCCGCTGCATGCCATGCTTATGGAATTACAGAAGCAGTCATTTCACCTGGCTCTAGAAATGCTCCCCTTACCATTGCTTTTGTGCGATCTGGCCTTTTTTCTTGCCTTCCTGTGCCTGATGAACGTTCAGCAGGGTTTATCGCTATGGGCAAAGCATTGGCCTCAAAGAAGCCTGTGGTTTTGCTTTGTACCTCAGGCTCAGCGGTGGTAAATTTTTATCCGGCAGTGGTGGAAGCCTATTACCAAAAAATTCCATTAATCGTTATAACTGCCGATCGACCAAGTGCGCTAATAGATCAATGGGATGGACAAACGATTCGGCAGGAGAATATTTTTGGCTCTCATGTTCGTGGGTTCTGGCAGACACCAGAGATCATGGAAAATGAAGGATTATTCGGCCAATTAACGGAAGAAGCAATATTAGCGAGTGATGGGCCAATTAAAGGGCCTGTTCATGTAAATGTGCCTTTGGTAGAACCGTTTTATCCTTCTCCTTCACATCAATATTCAGCTGAATTTACAGCGAAAGAAAATGCAGGTAAAGCCGCGGAGAATAGCGTTTCCATTCCTGAAGAGGTAAACCGGAAACGTATTTTGATTCTTCGAGGGATGAGCGATCAAGCAGGAAAGCGTATTTCGCCTGATTTTGCGGTTTATGAAGATCCATTAAGTCAGGGAAATACCGGAGAAACGGTTTCTGAGCTTATTTTCATGAACAAGAATGCACAGGAATTGGAAAGCTATCGTCCAGAGGTATTGTTTACCGAAGGAACAGCAATCTTGTCAAAGCCCTTAAAACAGTTTCTTAGGAAATATAAGCCGGCTTTGCATTTTCACTTTTCAGCACAAGGTGAAATAGCCGATCCATTTCAAACCAATCCCAGGTTGATACAGGCGTCTTTGATGGATTATCTGGAAACCAATAGGCTTGACCCAGATTCGACCTATACTGCGAATCTACTTGAAGCGAGTAGGCGATGCCGCGGGCAGAGAAATAGCTTTTTAGAACAGGTAGATTGGAATGAATTTGTAGCCATTTCTTCCTGCATTAAAAAATTACCTGGAGGGGCGACGATTCATGCGGCGAATAGCATGGCTGTGCGTTATGTTGCTTATTGCGAGCCTCAGAAAGCAGGACATAAGGTATTATCCAATCGGGGAACAAGTGGAATTGATGGATGCGTATCCACTGCATTGGGCTATCAGTCGATAGATAAAGGGGCGAATTATCTCTTTATTGGTGATGTTGCCTTTTTTTATGATAGCAATGCCTTCTGGAATGAACTCAATAAACTGCCTCTAAAAGTTATTCTTATCAATAACGGAGGTGGAGGAATTTTTAGAATGATTGATGGGCCAGCCGCTCAACCAGAAAGGCAACGTTTTTTCGAGTCGGCTCATAGCAGAAATGCGAAAGGTTTATGTAAAAACCTTGGCGTGAATTACTTTCGTGCCACAAATATTTCGGAATTGTACGAAGGAATGGATGCCTTGAACAATTGCAAGGGGGCAGGTGTTTTAGAAATACATACTGATTCAGAGAAGAATCAATCCTTTTTTAACCAGTTTAAATCACTTTTTAATGGAATCTAAATTTGCGTGGGAAACCATCAAAGAATTCGAAGAAATCAAATTCAGCTTTTATAAAGGGATAGCGAAGATTAGCATCAATCGTCCTGAAAAGCATAATGCTTTTACGCCACTTACTGTAAAGGAAATGAGCGAGGCTATGGAAATGGCGCGCCAGGATGATGCGGTTGGCGTGGTTATCCTAACTGGAGAAGGGGGCAAAGCCTTCTGTTCTGGTGGTGATCAATCGGTACGTGGACATGGCGGTTATGTTGGCGATGATGGCGTACCTCGTTTGAATGTACTCGATTTGCAAATGCAGATTCGCCGAATTCCAAAACCTGTTATAGCGATGGTTGCTGGTTGGTCGATTGGTGGTGGACATGTACTGCATGTGATCTGCGACCTGACTATCGCTGCGGATAACGCAAAATTTGGTCAGACTGGTCCTAAGGTGGGTAGTTTCGATGGTGGTTTTGGCGCTTCCTACCTGGCACGTATTGTTGGTCAGAAGAAAGCGAGAGAGATTTGGTTCCTCTGTGATCAATACGATGCTCAAGAAGCCTTGGATATGGGCTTGGTAAACAAAGTGGTACCGCTTGATAAGCTTGAAGAGACGACTGTAGCCTGGTGTGAGAAGATTCTGGAAAAGAGCCCGATTGCCTTGCGTATGCTGAAGTCGGCCTTTAATGCAGAATTGGACGGGCAGGCAGGTATTCAGGAATTGGCAGGAAACTCAACCTTGCTGTATTACCTGAGCGATGAAGCGAAGGAAGGGAAGAACTCCTTTTTGGAGAAACGCAAACCTGATTTTTCGAAATTCCAAAAATTCCCATAGTAGATATAACCACCTTCGGGTGGTTTTTTTATTCAATAAAGTAGCTGTTTCAGTTAAAAGCGCGACTTACCTTTGCAGCGCTTGAGCACCGCAATTAAAGTACACCTATCCTTGCTAGTAGTGAGCCTTATCTATGGGGCAACATTTTCTATGGCAAAGATTATCATGCCCTCATTGATAGCTCCTTATGGATTTATTCTCCTTAGGGTGTTCAGTGGGGCTGTGCTTTTTCTTCTTGTTCATTCCTTATTTGTTCAGGAAAAAGTTTCCAGAAAGGATTTGGCTCCCTTGGCAATCAGCGCCCTTTTTGGTGTCGCAGCGAATATGTTGATGTTTTTTAAAGGACTGTCCATTACCTCGCCGATTAATGGGTCGGTGCTGATGCTAGTAACCCCGGTTTTTGTGCTGATTTTGTCTGCACTTATCTATAAAGAGAGCCTGCATTGGCAAAAGGTGAGTGGTGTGCTTATGGCCGCGGTTGGGGCACTTTTCCTCATCGGAGGTTGGCGACTAAAGTTTGAAGCAGATAAAGTTATTGGTGATATTTTTATCATGCTCAATGCCTTGAGTTATGCCATTTATTTGGTCTACGTACGAAAACTCATGCGCAAATACAGTCCGATTACAGTAAGCAAATGGAATTTTCTATTTGGGTTTCTTTTTGTCTTGCCCTTTGGATTTGAAGAGCTTATGTCTGTAAATTGGTCCCTCTTTGGTAATGTGGAGTGGGCAATTGTTGCCTTTGTATTGCTTGGAACCACTTTTCTGACTTACCTGCTAAATGCTTATGCACTTGGGCATGCAAGTGCTACCTTAGTAGGCTCTTATATTTATTTACAGCCAGTGGTGGCAACCATATTGGCTATTCTACTCAAACAAGATCAATTGAATACCCTGAAAGTTATCTATATCCTCACCATATTTGCAGGCGTATATTTGGTGAGCTTTAAAAAGAAACAAATCAATGGCAATTAAAAGTATGACAGGCTTCGGAAGCGGGGCAGCAGAGAACGAGAATATTTCCGTAAATGTTGAACTAAAAGCCTTGAATGGTAAATATTTGGAGCTGAATTTACGCTTGCCCAAATCGTATCAGTCCAAGGAACTTCATCTGCGTAAACTCTTTCAATCCCGTATGGAAAGAGGAACCGTTCAGGCTTTTTATAATATTGAAGTAAAGAAAGTTAACCCAGGCCAGTATACCATCAATAAAGAACTCGCCAAGTATTATTTCGAGGAGATTAGCGAATTGGGCTTTGAATTAGGCGCCAATATGAACGATCTCTTCGTGAAGATTATGGAGTTTCCGGATGTATTGACAGTGCGTGAGGAAGATGAAGCGCTGGAAGCAAACTGGGAATTGATTGTTAAGGCTTCTGAGCAGGCAATCAATAGCCTAACTACATTCCGTGAGCAAGAAGGACAAGCATTGGGAAAAGCGATGGAAGAATCCGTTTTGGTGATTCAATCCATGATCGACAAAGTGATTTCCTTTGAAGGGGAGCGCGTTGAAGCCATTCGTGAAAGAATAGCCAATAATCTAGAAGAGTTTATTGGTATGGAAAATATCGACAGAAACCGTTTTGAGCAGGAATTAATCTACTTCCTGGAGAAAATGGATATCGCTGAAGAAAAGACGCGACTTACCCAGCATTGCCGATTCTTCCTGGATAATCTTTACAAAGATTCAGGTGGAAAGAAATTGGGTTTCATTTCTCAGGAAATGGGTCGTGAGATCAATACAATGGGAGCAAAAGCCTACCATATTGGTATTCAACAGGCTGTTGTGACCATGAAAGAAGAATTAGAGAAAATCAAGGAGCAGGTGCTCAATATTTTATAATGGAGAAAGTCATCATCTTCAGTGCTCCATCAGGTGCAGGTAAAACAACAGTAGTGCATCATCTGCTGAAAAGCAGGTCGGATTTAGCATTTTCTGTTTCGGCCACAACACGTGGTCCACGTCCTGGTGAACAGCATGGGAAAGACTATTATTTTTTGAGTACGGATGATTTTGAGCAGCATATTGCCAATAATGATTTCGTTGAGTGGGAACAGGTTTATAATGGCTTGTTCTACGGCACCTTAAAAAAGGAAGTTTCGCGATTATGGGCGGAGAATAAGGTGGTGCTCTTTGATGTGGATGTTGCTGGGGGGATCAACCTGAAGAAAATTTACGGTGATCAAGCATTGTCGATTTTTATCAAGCCACCATCATTAGAAGTTTTAGAACAACGCTTAAGAGCCAGAGCTACTGAATCTGAAGAGAAATTGGCAGAGCGTATAAGTAAGGCACGATCAGAGTTAGCTTTTGAAGGCGATTTTGATGTGGTGTTACTCAATGACAAACTCGCAGATACCTTGGATAAAGCTTCCAACTTATGTGCTGATTTTATCGCCCAATGAAAACAGGACTTTTCTTCGGTTCCTTTAACCCTATCCATGTTGGCCATTTAATTATTGCCAACTATATGCTGCAGTTCACAGAGGTGGAAGAGGTTTGGTTTGTGGTTTCTCCGCAAAATCCATTTAAAATTCATGATACCCTGGCTGATGAAAATCATCGGCTAAATATGGTGCGCCTGGCTGTGGCAGATAATCCGGCATTAAAGGCGTTGGATATTGAGTTTAGCTTGTCGAAGCCTTCATTTACCATTCATACGCTTCATCACCTTAAGGAAGAATATCCTGAACGTGAGTTTATCCTGATTATGGGGTCTGATAACCTGGCAGGTCTTCATAAATGGAAGGGCTTTGAAGAAATTATTACCCAATATGGGCTTTTTGTTTACCACCGCGAAGGTTTCGATAACCAATATTTAAAGGCCAGAGAAAATGTGCGTGTGTTTGATGCGCCGGTTTTGAATATCTCTGCCACCTTCATTCGCGAAGTACTGCAGGCGAATAAGTCCATTCGCTATTTGGTGCCTGAAGAGGTAGAAAACTACATTAAAGAAAATAAGCTGTATTAGACTGCATTGGCAGCATCCCGGTACTTATTCCGGATGATGTCCAAAATCTCATTAAAACGAGCCAATTCTTTGTCTGAGACACATTCGAGTACCGACTCCATTGATTCGAAAGGCACATCTATATCATCCAGAATTTGCAGTCCTGCTTTGGTAATATTGATATCCACCTGCCTTCTATCCTCTTTGCAAGGTTTACGTGTCAACAAACCTTTTGCCTCCAGTTTATCAACTAGCCGGCTTGCATTCGACATTTTATCCAACATACGTTCCTGGATGCTTAACACGGAACAAGGCTTTGGGTGAGTTCCTCTCAGGATGCGCAGGACATTATATTGTTCTGGAGAAAGGTCGAATTTTTTAAAAAATCGGTTATTCGACGCATACAACGTATTGGCAGTCAGCAGAATGTTGAGCATTGCTTTTTGGTGTTCGCTTTTGAACTTAGTTTGTTTAATCTCTTCGCCTAAACTTAACATAGTGTAGATACAATTAATGTAACAACAATTAATACGCTGACTTGTTTTTCTTCCTGCCAATATACGAAAGGAGTCCTAAGTTTTTAAAAATCAGAAAGATTATACACCCAGCATGAGGCGGATAGGGTCTTCGAGAAGCTGTTTAACCTTCACGAGGAAGCTAACACTTTCTCTACCATCGATGATTCTGTGGTCGTAAGAAAGGGCGATGTACATCATTGGACGAGCCACGATTTCGCCATTTACAACAACCGGACGCTCAACGATATTGTGCATTCCAAGAATAGCGGATTGGGGAGGGTTGATGATCGGTGTAGACATCATAGAACCGAAAACACCACCGTTGGTAATGGTGAATGTTCCACCAGACATCTCTTCGATGCTGAGCTTATTGTTACGGGCTTTACCGGCTAAACGAGAAACTTCTTTTTCGATATCAGCCAGGCTAAGGCTTTCTGCATTACGGATTACAGGTACAACCAATCCTTTTGGTGCAGAAACAGCAATAGAAATATCGCAATAGTCGTGGTATTCAACGTTCTCACCATTGATATAAGAATTCACAGAAGGATATTCTTTCAAGGCTTCACAAACCGCTTTTGTAAAGAAGGACATGAATCCGAGTCCAATTTCATGCTTCTCTTTGAAGGCATCTTTGTACTTTTTACGGATATCCATAATTGGCTTCATGTCCACTTCGTTGAAGGTGGTTAACATGGCCGTTTCATTCTTGGCAGCAACCAGACGTTTAGCGACAGTCTTGCGAAGGTTGCTCATTTTTTCTGAATGCATTTCGCGGCTAAAGAAAGCTGGCGCAGAAGATTCGGATGATGTACTTTCTGCAGTTTGTGCTGCAGGAGCTTTTGCATTCATCGCATCTTCTTTGGTGATACGTCCATCTTTTCCGCTTCCATTCACATTAGAAGCATCGATGCCTTTTTCGCTAAGAATTTTTTGAGCCGCTGGAGAAGGAGTTCCGCTAGCATAGTTGCTATTTGAACTTGTCTCTGACTTTGCAACAGGCGCTGTGTCTTTATTAGCAGGACTTTCTTTTGCAGCAGGTGCTGATGCAGCAGGTGCGCTTGCATCCGTATCAATACTACAGATTACTGATCCGATTTCGATCGTATCGCCTTCTGCAGCCATGGTTTTCAAGATTCCGGCAGCCTCTGCATTGAGTTCAAAGGTTGCTTTATCGGATTCGAGTTCACAAATCACTTCATCCATCTCTACATAGTCGCCATCAGATTTTAACCACTGAGCAACGGTAACTTCGGTAATGGATTCTCCTACAGTCGGAACTTTGATTTCTAAAGCCATGGATAAAAAGGTTTCCGCAAAAATAATATTCCTGAGGAGAAATCGACTATCATATCCTGCATTTAAGGCTTAAAAATCAAGGTTCCGTGTAAGTTTCAGTTGCAGTCCCCATTGATGTTGGTATTGCTGAACGTATTGGGTAAATCGAATATTGGATTGAATAGAATAGCTAAAGCTAGGCATTACCTGCAAGGCAAAATATTCATTAAAGTGGTAATTGATTCCAAGCCCTCCTTGAATCTGAAAGGTACTCCGTATTCCAGGATAGTTCTCCGGACCATCAAGACGGATAATACCAATATTGTCGATGTCGGCCATGTAAACCGAGGCTGAACGCACCCAGCGGTAACTCATGCCCACACTGGCTTGTACCGATATTTTATCGTTGAGCTTATGGTGGTAGTTGATATACAGAGGAATTTCTCTAGCAAAGTATTTGTTGCTTGCTGTGGCTGTATTTCCAGGTAAGATGGAGTCGTTCACAAAAATGTATTGTCCGCCTACAGCATTGGAACCTCCTTCAGGAAAGTGTTGCGGTCCTCGAATCGAATCATCAAAGACATTTTGCACATTAAATGCCAGGTTTTGGGTGGTCTGTAGCATGGAAATCCCTGTACTGAAACTCCAGTGTTCAAAAGGCTTGTAGTCAACCCAGATGCTCTGACTAAAAGCGGAACCTCCTTGCTCCATTGCTTCTCTCAAATCTCTGTTTCGGGCAACCATGCCTTGTTTTTCGATATAGGTATTGCCCGGGTTTTTAGGCATTTTCTGGATGAACAGAGATTGGTATGCACCTGCACCAATTCCAAATGACCAAGGGTGAGGGTGAGGTTGAGGTTGAGAATTAGGTTGAGAATTAGGTTGAGTCCCGATAGCTATCGGGAGAGGTTCAGGATTGGATTCGTTTGCTTGAGTTGGAGTTTCTATTGTGCTTTCTGAGTTTTCAGGTTCCTCAGGTGCTTCAACCACTAACTCCTCTTTTCTCTCTAAAGGTGCAGTAGGGTCAATAACTTCTTTTGCTTCAGCGAATTCCTTACTTGGCTTATGCGGGTTCTCTGCTTGTTGAGGAACTGGCTCTATTGGTTTTTTGCCAGGCTCATTCTTGAGAGAATTAGAACCGGTTTTTAAAGTGCCTTTATTTCTTGGTTCGAAGTATAGGGTGGGGTTTTCTGTTTCTGGCTCGACGGCATTAGTTACCTCGCCTGGCTCTGTCATTTCCAACTGATTATTGATTGGCGCTTCTTCTGTATTGGATGACGCAGATACATTCGGTTCTTTATCCATCACATCAACCTGTGCAGTTGGATTTTGCGTTGCTTGATCAACGAGATTGTCTGTTTGAATCAAGTTGATTCCAATGATTCCAAGAATAAGGCATGCTCCCGCTACGGCAAACCAAATCCATAATGCCTTGCGCTTGTTTTTCTCTGTTGGGAGTGTGCTTGCAATTTGCTCCCAGCGATCATTATGAGCTGGCGCAAAATCAGCTAGTTTTTTGCGGAAAATATCTTCCATATCATGCTCTGGCATTGGAATCCTCCTTTCTAATGTCTAATTGTTCGGCCAACATTTTAACCAAATGTCCTTTAGCCCGTGAAAACTGTGATTTACTAGTACCTTCTGAAATTCCCATCAACTCGGCAATGTCTTTATGGGTATAGCCTTCTACTGCAAAGAGGTTAAAAACCATGCGGTAGCCTTCCGGAAGTTGATTGATTAATCGGGTAATTTCTTCGGCACTTAATTTTTGGATGGAACTGGAATCATAACTCGATTCATAGGTCCCTTCATAGGAATCAATAAATACCAAACGCTTGTTTTTTCTGTAAACTTCGATGGCATAATTGATACTGACCCGTTTGATCCACGCTTCGAAAGAGCCTCCTGGTTTATACTGGTTGATTTTGGTGAAGAGCTTGATGAAGATCTCTTGCATGGTATCCTCAGCTTCCATATCAGAATTCGCATAGCGCAAGCATATCCCATAAATTTTGCGGGAATACTTTCGATAGAGCGCTTCTTGATACTGGCGTTTGTTTTCCTTACATCCTTTGATGAGCTCCTCTTCCGTCATACCGATATAAAATCCTGGTCTTGGCATCCTTGTCCTTCAAACGAGGACGGTCGCTAATTTGGTTGCATGTCACCTAAAACAAAAAATCCCCGCCATAGGCAGGGATTTCAAGGTAGTTATATTTTAAGTTTTCGTCACTTCGAATTTTTTTGGTGAAGTAAAGAAAGCTCAGTATCACTATCAGGTTCACTATTGCGAGAATAATGAACATGTATATTTTTTTCTTGGACTTCATTAAGCAAGAGGTTGCACGTAGCGCGCTTCACGATTCATGAGTGCTTCACGTACCCAACGTCCTCTTTCTTCTGCCATTCTGCGAACTGCCAAGCGCTCTTTATTCAACGGTCCGTCGCCATTGATAACGCGTTTGAATTCATCCCAGTCTGGTTCAGTGTACTCCCAAAGTCCGGTTTCTGCATTTTTCTTCAAATTCGGATCAGGTAATTCAAGACCTAAATCCCAAATTTTTGGAACATACATATTGAGGAACTGTTGACGCATATCGTCGTTCGTTGCCATTTTTACCTTCCATTTCATCAATTTCTCGGTATGAACCGACATTTTATCTGGGGGTCCAAAGAAATGCATGATTGGAGGCCACCAGCGAGTGAGGGCAGCCTGAACCATTTCACGTTGTACTTTGGTTCCAGTTGCAAGGTATACCACGTTATCGTGTCCATATTTTAGGTGAAATGACTCTTCCGCACAAATCCGCTCTAAGGCACGGCAGTAAGGACCATAAGAACCTTTAGAGTTCGCAACTTGGTTTACAATCGCACCAGCATCAATCAGCCAGGCGATAACAGCTGTATCTCCCCAAGTGAATGCAGGGTAGTTGAATACGTTAGAATATTTCGATTTACCGCTGATCAAATCATTGATCATGGCTTCACGTGATTTACCGAGAGTTTCAGCAGCACTGTAAAGCAATTGGGCATGACCGATTTCGTCTTGCACCTTAGCCATAAGCGCTAATTTTCTGCGAAATCCAGGAGCACGTGTAATCCATGTTCCTTCTGGCAATGCACCAATAATTTCGGAGTGAGCGTGTTGCTCTATCATACGCACCAATTGCTTGCGGTAATCATGAGGCATCCAATCTTTGGGCTCAATTTTATCACCTGCGGCAATGCGCGCTTCGAATTCCTCCAATTTTTTTGGATCGTCGATTACTTCGCTTTCCGGTTTTGCATCCGGATCAATGTAGGCGTTTCCGTACATGATGGTATGTTTAAAAAGGTTGTTTTTTTGTTAATCCTGTCAGCATGAAATCACACAATTTGGTAGCGACTTCTTCTGGGTTCATTTTGCCTTCTGGTTTATACCATTCTACGATCCAATTGACAGAAGAAAGGATATTCAGTGCGGCAAACTTCTTATCTACTTCTTGAAACACATTTTCATCCATTCCTGTTTGCAAAATGTTTTCAATTCCATCCTCATATTGATCACGGAGCAGCATAAAAGCTTTAAGATGATCGTCATTCAGGTGGCGCCATTCGCGCAAAAACACGTTGGCTTCGGGTAGCTTTTCTGTTAGAATTTCGACATGGCTTTTAACAGCCATTCTTAATTTTTCTTCTCCATTGAAGTAAATATCATTTACCTCTTCTATCGAATCGATGAAACGATCCGCAATGGAAAAACAGATAGCATGCAAGATTTCTTCTTTGGAGGAGATATGATTATAAAGGCTGGCAGCCTCCATTTTCATGTGCTCGGCAATGTCACGCATAGAAGCTGCCGCATAGCCTTTCTTGCTGAATAACGCAGCAGCTACATGAACAATTTCTTCTTTTCTATTTGCAAATCGAGTTGTCACAACTAACAGATGTTAGTCAAAGGTAAAGGATGCAAGTGAAAAATGCAAATTACCGCGCGTAGACCAGAAATACTGCGGGTCGTTTGTGAAAATCATGCTTTTCATTTTTCCAATCGCGTACAGCTTTGCTTACAATTTCCTCCTTCTCGGCTTGAAGATCGCAGGCAACACAGAGGCGGGTATTAGGATGCAATGTTTCAATGAGTCGTTCGAGTAATTTATTGTTACGGTATGGCGTTTCAATGAAAATTTGCGTCATGTTCCTTTGTCCGGATTCTTGTTCTAGTCCCCGTATTATACGAATTTGATCCTGGTCTTTGATAGGGAGATAACCATGAAATGCAAAGGATTGTCCGTTAAATCCCGAAGCCATTAGGGCTAGTAAAAGAGAAGAAGGGCCGACGAGGGGCTTCACACGAAACCCTAAGTTGTGGGCGCGTTCAGCAATAAGTGAACCCGGATCGGCCACGCATGGTACTCCTGCATCGGAAAGCAAGCCAACATCCGCCTTGGCATTCATCGCTTTTTGCAGGAAAGGTTGAACAGCAGCTTTATCCAGGTCATTTTTATTGATTTCTAAAAATTGACAAGCATCGATATCTAAATCGCGAAAATTCCATTTGAGGAAGCGTCTTGCCTCACGGAGGTTTTCCACTACGAAATAGCGCAATGAAGCAATATCTTCAGGTAACTTAAAGGGTTCTGCAATGGGACTCGGTATCAGGTGAAGCGTTGGCATGGTGCAAAATAAAAAAAGCGTCGGGATACGACGCTTTTAATCTTATTTTCTTTATTGTCATTCAATAACAACCTTGTGTGTGGCAAGTTTTTCACCTGAGGTCGAGGAAATTGTCATGAAATAAATACCTGACTTTTCAATTTGGCATTCTTGGAACTCTCCAACTAATTGAACTTTTGAAACCAGCTGGCCAAGAGAGTTGTGAATTTTAAGCTGTAACGGATAGTTAAAATCAAGCACATGCACATTTATCACGCCCTTTGAGGGGTTCGGATAAATAGCTGATTGTATTGCTGGAGCTTGAACTCCAATTGAAGTTGCCGTGTTATTGTATAGTTGAGCAACCTCTCCGGCTCCTAAAGCACGTTTCCATATGCGAACATCATCGACAACGCCTTTAAAGAATAAGGTATTTCCTGTTCTACAACCGATATAAAAACCTAACCCTCCACCGGTATAGCCAGCACCGTCACCAGTGAAATCTGATCCAATATGAATTCCATCCAGATAGAATTTAATAGAATCAGTATCACGGGTAGCGACTATTTGATGCCAGTTTGCGTCATTGAAAGTAGATTGAGAAACGGAAGATGTTTTTTGGGCATTTTTATGATAGGTCCATGAACCCACACCAGAATAAATTCCAACGTATTTATTGCTCAAATTGAAACCATTGTCTTTTATATCCCCACCGATCGACATAATAGCTTGTGTGGTTCCTGAGTTTGGCAGTGCATCAATTCTGAACCAACAAGAATAACTGTACTCATCCAAATAGAATTGAGAAGCTCCAGTCATACCAATGTAGGCATTAGTGCCATTCAAAAGATATGCAGCATTAGGCTGGCCTTTGCGGTCGGCGGTGAGGATGGCATTTTTTACTGTGAGATGGTAATTGTTTCCACTCGCATCATCTGCATTACCAGTAAATGTATAAAGGGCTATTAATGAATCATTGAGATTTTGTGCACTTAAACTAGTGACTAAGGCAATAGTAAAAACCGTAAGGATCGATTTCATATTTTTAAAGCAATTTACAGGCTATGCTCCATGTTTACAAGTAAGAAAATCTACATGATCTCGTATACAAGAGTCATTATTTGAATTTAATCACACGATTAATTATTAATCTAGCTTCTCTGATTACAGGGAATTTTGCCAGATAGAAAATACTAATCAAAGAGAAGAGAATGCTCAATGCCATCGCGGCAAATAATGATTGTTCCAAATATTTTCCTGTAAAAATTGCCAGCACGGCTATTAAAATATACCAACCAATATGCCAGGAAGAATTGGAAAAGGGATGGATTCGAAACTTATACCAGACATAGATTGACATAATCAGGTTATACAGAAAAATGCTGATAGCTGTCGCAACAGCTACCCCCATTAATTGGTAATTGGGAATCAAAAGATTATTCAGCCAAATTGCTATAAGCGCGAGGGCAATAGTAAAATATATTCCGACGTAGTAGTGCTTTGAATTAGCGAGAATTAGCCCATTTATACCTGTAAATGCATCAAAAATCTTCGCAATACCTAAGAGTAATATTAAGGGCAGTCCTAACTTATAAAGATCCCCATTTGGCATGGTGTTGTATATCCAATTGGCATTAAGAACGATAAGAGTCAATATAAAAATGGCCATGAAACTTTGACCAACAGATGACTTTTTATAGGCCCAGGATATCTTTCTTTTATTTGAATTAAATATGGCTTCAGAAATAATGGGTGCCATAATTTGTTGAAAAGAGCGTGAGGGCACTTCAATTACCATAGTTATCAAAAAGGCAGTAGAATAAATAGCATTATCTGTTAGACCAATTTGACTGCTGACCATAAAGATGTCAAGCTTATTAACCAGGTTTGTCCCAATTCCTGAAATAACTATGAGAGATAGGAATCGCGCCAAAGACGCATATGTCGAGCGCGGAACCACCTTTTCTGATTGCTTGATTTCATTGCTTTTCCTAACTTTCAAAAAGTAGATAAAAAGGATGGCTCCAATCAAGAAATAGGTTAATCCAATTAGCGAGAAAAAATTTGAAAGTGCAAATCCAAAGTAAGCATAAGCCATGCACGAACTAGCAAGACCTGCACGTAATAGAACTTCACGAGCCAATTTGGTTATTGTGATTCGGTAATGATTGGCAATTAGGTTCTCAAGGATGTTACTGTAAACGATGAATATACCTAGGGGTATAAGCACCCATTCATAAGGTGTAAATAAGGAGGACTGTTTGGTGATTTCGTGATTGAAGGCAGAACGGAAAAATACAGCGTAAATCAGAATGAACACCAAAATGCTGATAATTGGAGCCGTCAAGGCGAAACGCTCTAATTTCTTTTCTTTTCCATAGGCCCGAAATTCAGGGCCAAAACGAGGGATTGCATTGGGAATTCCAATTTGAGCGAATAATGCAAAAAAGGAAGCTGTTTCAATCAATAAGCGAAAAAGGCCATTTTCCTCTGGAGACAGACAATAAGGAATAACATAAAGTAAATTGACATAGCCAATTAATACCCCAAAATATTGGGCAATAGAGCCTTTTATGCTTTGACGGAGAACGATTCCCATTTAATCAATTCCTTTTTTCATAAATGGCAGTGATTGTGAGCCCTAACTTTGGAGGTGTTAGTCTCAATATCAATTTTATTGGGAACCTCAACAAGGGGTATAAAATTGGACGAAGACTCGGAAGGTTATTCTTTAACCAGAGATCGTAATAAACTCCAAGGTTCGCCATATCTGCAGGTTCTTCCATAGTATCAACCAGATTCATATTAAAATAGACCGGAAGCGAACTCAAAGAGTTTTTATTCCACCATCCCATATGATGAGGCGGGAGGTTCAAAGTATGAAACTTATCCTTGATAAAAATATACGAATCGTTATTTGGAACACCATAGAGTAGTTTACCCTTTGGTTTTAGAACCTCTAAACCTGATTCAATAAAGCTTCGAATTTCAGGGATATGTTCCAGGACCTGAAATGCACAAACAAAGTCGAATTTCTCTTTCCAAGAATCTTTATAATCTTGAATAAAGCCAAGATTCATTTTGATGTTTTTCTTTTTTGCCTCTTGAGTAGCCTCTTCGTTTATTTCTAAGCCTTCTACCGTGCAATTTGGAAATTCAGAACGCACTTTCTGGAGAAAAAGTCCTTCTGCACAGCCTATTTCCAAAATGCTGAATGAATCTTGTTTCGAAAAGATAGATTTCAGGTAGATCAATGCGTTTTCATGTTCCCATTTCCATGGCGTGTAGTAACTGTGCTTTTTGAGAACAAGTTCTTCATAGAACTTTCCATCTCCAGCTATTTGAACCGGTGTGAAAAAGCCAAAATTTGTGTCTGGACATCGGTTTAAATCTATTTTAGAGATACCAGATAAGAGGTGTGAAATATCTACGCCCAGTTCATTCAGGTACAGAGATGAGAGTTCCTCTGAAGAATAGGTGTATTCAACAATTGATTCTTTATTGGTTATTGGACTTAAAGGCATAAATCAATGACTTTGCTAATTTCTAAAATGAGATTTTTTTGGTTGTAGTTTCCGACTATATGTTTTCTGCCTTCCCGGCCAAATGAGGTTTGTAGTTCAGGATTAGCAATCAACTGACAAATTTTTGCCGAAAAGTCATTATAGTCTCCTTCATTACTCAAATATCCTGTTTTATTTGATACAACTGCCTGTTTAATTCCTGCGTGTTGTGTGCTTACGATCGGTAGCTCCATGGCTGCAGCCTCAAGGATGGAAACAGGCGTGCCTTCAGAGTCACCAGAGCTTTTAACGCGAACAGAATGCTGAACATAAATACTTGATGCCTCGTAAAGTGCTTTTATTTCATCTGGGGATTTCCTGCCCAGCAATTTAATCGAGTTAAGTTGACGTGAAACGATATAGTCTTTGCATTGAGCCCAAAGTTCTCCTTCACCTACCATGGAAAGAGTGGCCTCGGGATAGTTTTTTAATACGGTCTCGAAGGATTTAATTAAACCCAACGGGTCCTTCTTTGGGGTAAATCGCCCAACGAATAAAAGGCGATTCCCAGGTTTATAAGTGGTTTCCCTTTCGAATTTGTGAATATCAACACCACAAGGAATGACATGAATTTTGTTTTGGTCACATCCAAGACTTGCTAACTCTGCCTTCATGTCATTCGATACACAAATAATTTGATTGCAGTAATCAAAGAGGCTTAAATAGGGTTTCTCATACTCTTCGATTGTCGCATATTCATAGGCGTCAAAGCCATGAAAAATGCAAGTCAGCGGTATTTTGCTTTTTTTACAGGCTTCAAGCATGTTTGCTGCAGTCACGCCATATTCTGTTAGGACAAATTCTATCTTTTCGTTTTTGAGATAGTTAGCAAGTGACCTATCGTATAGACTTGCGTAGTATTTTGGAATAAGTCGCTTTATACCAGCTCTTATGAGGTTATAGTTGAAAGGACGCCGAAAAATATTGACCCCTTCATTGTTTTTAAAAGGTTTCCAACCACCGAATAACACAACAGAAGGATGAAGTCCTGCAATATGATCACGAACAAAAGTTTCGGAATAATAAAATTCATTTGGGGTTGCGAGGAGAATTTTAGGCATGTTTTGCTATGACTAAATAAGTGCAGGCATCATCTGATTTTTGCTGCTGATTATTCACCTTATCAAAAAGAGCAATGCCCAATTGGCAAAAAAGAACAAAGAAGAAACGAACAATTTTTGGGAGTTTAAACATTAGCCCGTCTTGAAAAAGTTGAAGCCCCATGGCTGATCGTCCAATGATTCCTTCAAAATGAACAATTTTAAATCCAGCGTCCTCAACAATTTTTTTTAAGCCCATAGAAGTCCATCGCCAATAATCAGTTGGGTCAGGGTGATACATCCAATAACCATGTGTGGTTAAAATCACGTATCCATCTTCCGCTAAACATCGTTTTGCCTCAGAAAGGTAGAATGCATAGTCGGGCACATGCTCAAGCACTTGGGTTGAAAATACGATATCGAATTTTTCGTCGGCGTTTTGAATTTTCCCATCCGGCGAAACCAATATGTCGGCAAGTTTATTTTCAATTAAATCAGCCCCAGAATAAGTAAGATTCAAATGGCTGAGCTCTTGCTTGTAAGGCATAGCGCCGCATCCATAATCTAGCAAGGAGGAGGAGTTTTGTGGTTTTACAATTAAAAAACCTTTATGCACCAAGCGTTTAAGCTGATTCAAGTAATAATAACGAGGATCCCAAATTTTTGGTTTTGTTCGTTGTATAGCTTCCCCTTCGTGATGCTGGTATTCCGACATTCTCTTATTTTTGACTTTTCAATATTAACCAATCATCAACACTAATTGAAAATCTCTTTCCCACTCGCCATATTCTGTTACAACCGACCGTATCATTTGCAACAAACGGTCGAGTCGCTTTTGAAAAACCCAGAAGCTGGCCAGGTGGAGGTGCATTTTTTTTCTGATGCGGCAAAAACAGAAAAAGATGAAGCCGCAGTTGCCGCTGTTCGTGATTACCTAAAAAGTCTTTCTGGATTTGGCTACATTCATATTCACGAGGCTGAAGAGAATCAAGGTCTTTCCAGTTCAATTATTTCGGGAGTTGGAAAACTACTAGAATCCGCTCCAGGCATTATTGTTTTGGAGGATGATATGGCCTGTCAGCCTTTTTTTCTGCAGTATATGATTGAGGGACTTGAACGTTACGCCAATGATGTGCAAGTCGCATCGATTCATGCCTATACTTACCCAATTGAAGATTTACCTGAGTCTTTTTTTCTAAAAGGTGCAGATTGCTGGGGATGGGCAACATGGCCCAGGGCCTGGAATTGTTTTGAAGAAAATGGGGCACTTCTTCTGGATAATCTTAAAGGGCAAAAAGCCCTGCGACGGTTTAATTATGAGGGAAGTTACCCTTACCAACGTATGCTAGAACGGCAGATTAAGGGTGAAAATCAATCGTGGGCGGTTAGGTGGTATGCCTCTGCCTTGTTACAGGGTATGCTCACACTCTATCCTGGAAAATCACTGATTCGAAATCTTGGGAACGATAATTCGGGTACACACAGCCAGTTAACGGATATTTATGAACCCTTGCTGGCCGAATCAAAACCGAACTTTCCGCTTCAAATTGAAGAGTCGGAAGCAGCATATAAAGCTTTTGTACGCTTTTTTAAAAAATCCCGCAGGAAGGCAATCCTTGAAAAGCTCGGATTCAAATGGCTATTTTAGCGGCTTCATGTTGAGGCAAATCTACCGAACAATCATCACTGCCTATCTCCGCCTAAAAACGCTGTGGAAACCCTATGGCTATTTTGGCTCTTACTCATCTTGGGCCAAGGCGATGGAAGATGCCGGATCCTATGACGATGCGATTATTTTCCAACGCGTATTGGAGGCGAGCAGAAAAGTGCGTGATGGAGAAGCCACCTATGAAAGAGACGGAATAGCATTTTATGATCCATTTAAGTGGGATGCCTTGGCTTATTTTCAGGAAGCCGCTGCGGGCAACCCAAAACTTAAAGTGCTCGATTTTGGCGGAGCCCTGGGGAGCCATTATTTCCCTACTTCACGGAGTTTAATGGGACTTCAATTTGATTGGACTATCGTGGAGCAGGCAGGGTTTGTGGAGCTCGGAAACAAAGAGTTTGCAACGGACAACTTGCATTTCGAAGCTGACTTAGAAAATGCGCTACAACAGTCATACGACCTGATACTTCTCGGCTGTGTTTTACCTTATTTGCCTGAGCCAGAAAAAATTCTGCATCGCCTATTGCAGGCTAAACCCAAGTATGTACTGATTGATAAACACCCAGTGATAGCTGGAGAAGATAACCGCTTAACAGTGCAACGTATTCCTCCTTCCATCTATGAGGCGAGCTATCCAGCCTGGTTTTTTTCTGAACCCCGATTTAAAGCCTTGATGTCCGACTACGAATTGGTCGATTTCTATGATTGTCCGGACATCTTTAACATCAATTCTCAATTCAAAACCTATTTTTACAAGCTGAAGTAGTGCTATGGGCTTCAAAAGCTTTAAATACAAACACGATTTTAATCCTGGCTTTGCAGGGCTCTTCATCAATCCCTTCTATTTTGCCAGAAAGGGGCTGAGGAAAGGAATTGCCCAATTGGCAACTCATATCAACGGACAAGTAATCGACGTGGGTTGCGGTCGGAAGCCTTACAGAGAGTTGTTTCTCACAGATTCTTATCTGGGCTTGGACATTGAAAACCCAGGTCATTCGCATGAAAATGAGGATATCGATGTGTTTTATGATGGAAAG
>JALRIQ010000338.1 GCA_023277325.1 Bacteroidia bacterium
CATGACGACATTACGACATTACGACGGTAAGACGATAAGATGATATGAAACCGCAAATCACAAATTATTTTACGCAAAGGGTTTTGAAATGTTCAATTCTCTTAATACCTTTGCGCTCTTCATAGAGAAAAAGAATTTAGACTATACAAACATGCGTTTGACTGCGGAAACAAAACAAGAGATTTTTAAAACTCACGGTGAGGTTGCGACTAACACAGGAAGTGCTGAAGGACAAATCGCACTTTTCACTCACAGAATCAGCCACATTACAGAACACCTTAAGGCGAACAAAAAAGACAAGTCGGCTGAATTAAGCCTTATCAAACTTGTTGGAAAGAGAAGAGCTCTTCTTGATTACTTGACTAAAACGGACATCTTCCGTTACCGTGCTATCATCAAGGAGTTAGGCCTTAGAAAATAATTTTGAACATATTCACCTACTGAATTTTAAACGGAAGCCTTATTTCTCAATAAGGCTTTTGTTGTTTTTATTCAGTAATAAAAACATTACTTATGACAGTAAATATTGGAACCACCAAAACATGGGATTTTGGGGATGGAAAAGAGATAAGCATTGAAACCGGCAAACTTGCCAAACAAGCAGATGGATCTGTTGTAGTGCGCATGGGAAACACCATGATTTTAGCTACCGTTGTTTCTGCTAAAACAGTTCGTGAAGGAACAGACTTCCTACCTTTATCCGTTGATTACCAAGAAAAATTTGCCTCTGTAGGACGTATTCCAGGAGGATTTTTGAAAAGAGAAGCCCGTTTATCTGATTACGAGATTTTGATCTCTCGTTTGGTAGACCGTGCATTGCGTCCGTTATTTCCAGAAGATTACCATGCAGACACGCAGGTAATGCTTTCTTTGATTTCTTCTGACCCGAACATCCTTCCTGATTCATTGGTAGGTTTGGCCAGTTCAGCAGCGCTGATCATGTCAGACATTCCTTTTAACGGACCTGTTTCTGAAGTGCGTGTTGCACGTATCGATGGCAAGTTTGTAATCAACCCTTACAAAGATGAGTTGGAGCGCGCCGATATCGAGTTTATCGTAGCCGGTACAGCGAAAGACATCAACATGGTAGAAGGTGAAGCCAACGAAATCTCTGAAGAAGAGTTTATCGAGGCGGTACGTTTCGCTCATGAATACATCAAAAAACATTGTGCTGCGCAGCTTGAACTAGCTGAGGCACTTGGTGGCCGTAAAGCACCTCGTGAATACAACCACGAAAACAAAGACGAAGAATTAAAGAAAAAGATCCAGGCTGAAACCTACGACAAAGTATACGCCGTAGCGAAAGCAGGTGGAGACAAAAACGAGCGTAAAGATAATTTCGCCAAAGTACTTGAAGACTTCCTTGCACAATACAGCGAAGAAGAATTGGCCGCGCTTGATTTGGCTCTTGTGAAAAAGTACTACCATGAAGTAGAATACCACGCCATGCGTGATATGATCCTTAACGACAGTCAGCGTCTCGACGGACGTAAACTCGATGAGGTTCGTTCTATCTGGAGTGAAGTAGATTACCTGCCAATGGCGCACGGATCTGCTGTATTTACACGTGGAGAAACTCAATCATTGACTTCTGTTACCCTGGGTAGCAAAATGGATGAGCAAATGTTGGATAGTCCGATGAATACCGGATACAACAAATTCATCCTTCACTATAACTTCCCTGCATTCTCAACCGGCGAAACGCGTCCGAACAGAGGACCAGGCCGTCGTGAAATTGGTCATGGTAACCTGGCAATGCGTGGTTTGAAGAAAATGCTTCCTGAAAGAGAAGACAATCCATATACCATCCGTGTTGTTTCTGATATCCTTGAATCAAACGGTTCATCTTCAATGGCTACCGTTTGTGCGGGTTCATTGGCCTTGATGGATGCAGGTATCAAAATGCGCGAACCAGTAAGTGGTATCGCCATGGGATTGATTACCAGTCCTGATAACAGCAAATACCGTGTATTGAGTGATATCCTTGGCGACGAGGATCACTTGGGTGATATGGACTTCAAAGTGGTAGGTACCAAAAATGGTATCATCGCTTGCCAAATGGACATCAAAATCGACGGTTTGAAATGGGAAATGGTAGAAGAAGCCTTGAACCAAGCCAAAGCAGGTCGTTTGCATATCCTTGGTGAAATGAATAAAACTTTGGATGCACCACGTCCAGACCTTAAACCACATGCTCCACGTATCGAAACTATCATTGTGGATACGGAGTTTATCGGTGCGATTATCGGACCTGGTGGTAAAATCATTCAAGGAATTCAAAAAGATACCGGTACAACCGTATCGATTGAAGAAAAAGACAATAAAGGTTACGTGGAAATTGCAGCTACCAACGGTGATGCAATGAAAAAAGCAGTAGCCATCATCAAAGGAATCGTAGCCGTTCCTGAAGTAGGAGAAGTATATGAAGGTAAAGTGAAGTCGGTAGTAGACTTTGGTGCTTTTGTAGAAATCCTCCCAGGAAAAGAAGGCTTGCTCCATATCAGCGAAATCTCATGGAACCGCATCGAGAAAATGGAAGGTGTGCTTCAGGTAGGTGAGGAAATCAAGGTGAAACTTATCGAAGTAGACAAGAAAACCGGAAAATACCGC
>JALRIQ010000339.1 GCA_023277325.1 Bacteroidia bacterium
ATTGGCATCTCATTAGGAACCATCATCATTCGGGATATGTGTGAACGTTATCCGGAACGCACCAAAAGCATGATCATGGGCGGAGCGGTGATGAAGCTAAACGTTCGCGGACAGTTTCTCATGCGACTGGGAGATACCCTAAAATCAGTTTTGCCGTATATGGTTCTTTACCGCTTTTTCGCGTTTATCATCATGCCGAGGAAAAAACACAGAGAATCAAGAAGTTTGTTTATCCGCGAAGCCAAACACCTTTATCAAAAGGAATTCAAACGCTGGTTTACCCTGATTGCAGAGATCAACCCCTTGCTTTCTTTCTTCCGAATCAAAGATGCGGGAATTCCTACCCTCTATATCATGGGTTCAGAAGACCACATGTTTTTACCTTCCATTACCAAGCTGGTGGAACACCATAAATCGTCGGTTTTGCATGTTATTGCCGACTGCGGACACGTGGTAAATGTGGAACGACCTATCGAATTCAACGAGGTGGCTGTCGCTTTCCTGAAAGAGGTCTAAACATTAGGCAAAGAGTTGCTCTAGATCTTCCAGGTTAAAACGCCTATCACTTTCTGCAGCTTTTACCATCCGATAAACATGTCGGTTTAAAGGGGTAGGCACCCCAACTTTTTCACCCTGTTCGATTACCGCACCACAGATGGCAGCAATTTCGGTTTGCCGACCCAAGTCAATATCACTGAGCATACTCGAGCGATTTTTTGCGGTGATTTCGACAATTCGTTTCGCTTCATTGGCTACACTTTTTACGGTGAGGCTGATGCCGCTTTTTTGTGCAACGGCCTGAACTTCTTTGGCGAGTCCTACCAGACACTTTTCTGTAATCTCATGGTCCAACAACGCGCCATTATTTACGCGAAGCATCGCTGTTAATGGATTGATGGCCGCATTGATCGCCAACTTTGTCCATAGAATCCCTTCCATATTCTTTTCGGCTTTTACGACAAATCCTGCTTGATCAAAAAGTAGCATGACTTCATTCGAAAAGTCTTTGGGCAGATATATTTCTCCGTTTCCGGTATTGACTACCACTCCCAATTCCTGAATGCGTGCTGCCTGAGTTGTGGAACCCGCAAAAACATGATTTTCTCCGCAAACTTCCTGAAGGGCTTCACGATTACCCAAACCATTTTGCAAGCTTAGCACTTTGGCAATCGCCGAATTGGTATTTAATAGTTGGGAAGCTTCTTTGGCCGCAAGCTTGGTTTGAAAACTTTTCACCAGGACCAATACAAGATCAAAATACTTGGGATATTTCTCCACTTCAGAAACATGCAGCACCGCGGTGGACTGCTTTCCATCCAAATCCTGGTACCTCAAGCCATGCTCCCGAATATGCGCCTTTTGCTTTTCCCAGTGTCCGAAAAGATGCACCTCAGCAACGGCATTTAAGCGCGCTGCAAAAAAACATCCAAGTGAGCCGGTTCCAAGAATCGCTATTTTCAAAGGGGTATTAGGTTAGAGGTTTCTAGTTTGTCCCTCTATAAGCGCAAGTTAGGGTATAATTCTCGACTTACACACGAAGACCCTAGCTCTCAACTTTAAGCTCTCAACCCAGAACCCTGTACCCTGAACCCCTTCCTTAACCCAACTCATGCCCCATCTTCGACTTTTTCGTCTCGAGGTATTTCTGGTTGTGCTTGTTCGGCTTCACCCGAAGGGCCACGTTTTCTACGATTTCCAAACCGTAGCCGATGAGTCCTGCACGTTTTGAGGGGTTATTGGTAATCAAGCGCATCTTGCTGATTCCGAGGTCGCGGAGAATTTGCGCTCCGATACCATAATCTCTTTGATCCATCTTAAAGCCTAACTTTTCATTGGCTTCAACGGTATCATATCCTTGCTCCTGAAGTTTATAGGCTTTGAGTTTATTCAATAAACCAATGCCTCGTCCTTCTTGATTGATATAGAGGATTACTCCTTTGCCTTCTTCTTCTACCATGTGCATGGCATTGTGCAATTGCTCGCCACAATCGCAACGGCAAGAGCCAAAAATATCACCCGTAACACAGGAAGAATGCACACGAACCATCACAGGCTCATCTTTCTCCCAGGTTCCTTTTATCAGGGCCAGGTGTTCCATTTCATTGTCCAATTGCTTGAATGCAACAAGATCAAAATCACCCCAGGCTGTTGGCATCTGAACGGAGATTTCGCGTTGGATTAGCGACTCATTTTTCAGGCGGTATTCGATCAAATCTTTGATGGTAACCAACTTGAGGTTAT
>JALRIQ010000340.1 GCA_023277325.1 Bacteroidia bacterium
TCCAAAGCATCCAAATTCGCCAAAGTCTGACGTGCTTGCGCAACGTGTCCGGATGGAGGTGGATTTAGCCAATCCAATTGTTTGGGATCCTGCACTCCCCATTGTGCCAATTCGAGTACCAATGAGGCTAAGTCAGCTTCCATCAATTCTGGAATATCATGCTCCTGCATTCGGCTATGTTCAGCAAAGCTCCACATGCGGTAGCAGACACCAGGACTTAATCGTCCGGCACGACCAGCGCGCTGATCCGCAGAATCGGTGGAGATTGTCACGGTTTCCAGACGCGATAAACCCGAACGCGGGTCGAATTTTGACTTCCGTCCTAAGCCTGAATCCACCACGATTTTTATCCCGTCTATAGTCAGCGAAGTTTCTGCGATAGAGGTGGCCAATACCACCTTTCTCTTTCCCCGTGTGGAGGGGTAAATCGCTGCCATTTGTCGTGCTGGAGGCAACATACCATACAAAGGATGGATTTCGAATTGAGGGAGCGCCCTTTTAAGATCGGCTTCACAACGTTTGATTTCTGCCTCACCTGGAAGGAAAACCAAAATATCACCTTCCTCTTCTTTGGCGGCTTGCATCACCTTTCGGCTTACAAGTTCAGAAACCATGCGAATTTCGAGTCCGTCGCCATACCGAATATCGACTGGGTATTGCCTTCCCAAACTACTGATTACTGGCGCCTTCAAAAGGGTACTCAGCTGTTCCGTATTGAGGGTGGCTGACATGATAAGAATCTTCAAATCCGGACGTAGTACTTTCTGGGCTTCCCGGCAGAGTGCGAGGGCCAGGTCGGCATGGATACTGCGCTCGTGGAATTCGTCGAAGATGACCATCCCCACTCCTTCCAGTTCTGGATCTGACTGTAAAATGCGGGTAAGAATTCCTTCTGTCACAACTTCTATCTGGGTTCTATCGCTTATCCGCTGTTCAAATCTTACCCGATATCCTACCCTTTGACCTACCTCTTCACCCAGTAAGTCTGCCATCCTCATGGCAATGGTTTTCGCTGCCAAACGACGTGGTTCGAGCATAAGGATCTTTTTACCAGATACAAAAGGCTCTTCAAATAAAGCTAATGGCAAAAGCGTCGATTTCCCCGCTCCTGGAGGCGCGTGCACGATAGCGACAGACTCCTGGCTCAACTTATTCCGCAATTCATCAATGGCGTCGCGGATGGGAAGATCATTATCAAAAGGATTGAATGGCATCACCGCGAAGATAGGTATTGATGACCTGATTGCTCCTGCATTTAGCCGTCCGAATTTCAAAAAAATCCTCATTTCCCAAGGGATTGCGACTAAATATTCGAATTTTATCTACTCACTCCGTTCATCAAGTTAGAGTAACAAGTTCAAATCGAGATCGCCGTTCAGCGAAAGATTAAACATCTTTATGGTAAACAAACCCAATATTGTCATCAAGTATGGTGGCAAGGCTGAATCCAAAGGTTGGGGTACCGACCTGACTACCGATTATGTGCTGTTTAATTCGGTATACACGACTTATGGGGTATTGGGTGACGGGTTTTAGGTTAGGGGTGCTGGCAATAGGTCTTGATACGGCAAAAGACCTATAGTTACGGGTTTTTGGGTTAGGGCAATTTAGAGTTTTTTCTACGTGCCTTTCGCAGAGCAGTAAAATACGGATTTATAAGGCGATAACCTGAGACGCCAGAAGCATGAAGCTATGTGGTACTCTTGGACTTTTCACTTCGGCAGCGCTTGCTGCAGTATTTGACTTCCTCCCAATTCTTCTCCCACTTCTTACGCCAGGTAAAAGGACGTTGGCAGTGCACGCAAACCTTGCTTGGAAGGTTCTCCTTTTTCATGAAAAATCGGGTATTTCGTTTTCTCTCACATAAGGGAAAGTGGCCATCTTGTTCAGTACGTAATAGCTGTTTAATCCTGCTATCCCCACTCCTTCATAATGGGCCAAATCCAGCTGTCCCAATTCGTTAATGGCCGCATCTGGAGCCCATACTTCCACAACCTCACCAATCACAAAAGTGCATCCATTGGGCAATAGTACACTTTCAAAATGCTTCATCCCTACTTTCACTTCGCTATCCTTTACATAAGGCGCATAAAAATCATCCAGGTATTCAGGGAGGATATTCATTCGTTCAAATTCAGATTCACCACGGGGCAATTTTGCCGACGTATAATGGGCCTTTTCTATGAATGAAGCGCTTATATGATTGATGGTATAGACTTCCGTTTCCAGAATATTGGCATAGGTATCGCGTAACTCTTCCGTTTGCGGACGAAGGATAAAGCCCAGTTGAGCCGGGTTTGAGCCAAGGTGAACTACAGAGGAGAAGATGGCCACATTTTCTTTGCCCTCCTTCGACCTCGTTCCGATTAAGTTTGCAGGCTTCACCCCCGAAATGGAATTGATCAAATTGAGTCGGTACTTGCGTTCCAGACTTTGTATAGCTTCTTTTTTTAAATGCATGATGTTTCTAAAGATTAATTCAAGGGTAAATCCAATTGCCTTTCATTCAGTGGCTCGATTTCTTTTTTCACCCGTTTCCAAAAAGCAAAAAAGGAAGGGTACTCTCCAGTTACTGAGCTGAGCCAGTCACGCGGCTCTTCAATCCCTTTAAAATGGCGGTTAGTAGGATGTTCCTTATAGAAAAGCTTTGCATCCTGTAACTGATTCGCCAGCGCGTTAAACTCCCCTACATAAACCTGAATACCCGTAATATTTTGGGCTAATTTCAAGACAAAATATAAACAATGCTGACTGACCGGATTTAACTCAAAAAAGGAAGGTTCCAGCAAGAGAACACGTTGTATGTTTTCCTCAATATGCCAATTTGGGTCGAGGTTATAGTAGGTATAGATAGCCGTATCTTTCTTTGGATCTAGTGCCGGGCCTTCCAGCTCAGGAAGAAGGGTTTTCAGCTCAAATGAACGTGTCTTTTTGACTTCCTCGGGAATAGCCAAACCCGCAAATTCATCATACTCAATATCCAGAAATGTTCCTCTTTGGCTGCTATTGAAGTACTTATTGATATTGGCCTGATTCGCATGGTATTTTTTGTTTGAAAAGGAACCCGCCACCCATTGCCAACTTAAGTGATTACTGGCCAAATCTCCATCCAACAACTGACTGTACATCCAGCGTGCCGGTGCTAACCAATGCGATTTGGCAATATTGCAGCATATTGCCGCCACATACATACGCATGTGGTTGTGCATATAGCCTGTTTCTGCCAATTCTTTGAGCGCTTCATCCACAGCCTGAATACCTGTATTGGCTTCTAATATGGCAACTGGGATTTCGTGGTGCTTCACCTGTTCTTGTGTATAGCGCAGGTCTTGATTGATTTTGTCGCCACTCGCTATCCATACTTGCTGCCAGTAGTCGCGCCAGGCCAGTTCCTGAATCAATTTCTCAATAGACGCCCAGGAAAGTCCTAAGCGACAAATATGCTGGTATACCTGTTTGGTGGAAATTACACCACGGGAGATATAAGGACTCAAGCGCGTAACAGCCCCCTCCTTAAAGTTTCGAGAGGAAGCGTAACGAATAGGGTCTACTTCTGCTATCCGCGCTTGAATAGCGGCCATATCTGTGGGGAAATGCGCTTTCATGATATCTTATTATTGGAAATACTGCGCTGACGGCTGCACTTAAATCGACTAATCTCAGGATTTCTTTTTCGCGCATGTTTCTGACTAACGCCACTATTCACGCGCTTACGCCACATTCTAAAGGAACTTTCCTTCAGTTCCCGGCGCATAAGTTTGATTACCTCAGACTCCGAAACACCAAACTGGGCTTCAATCGCTTCAAAAGGCGTTCGGTCTTCCCAAGCCATTTCGATGATACGGTCTATTTCTACTTCCGTCATATAAATCCTGTATACCTTATAAAGAAACAGGAACTAAAAATGTTTTCGAA
>JALRIQ010000341.1 GCA_023277325.1 Bacteroidia bacterium
GGTCTGCTATGGCATTTTCTGCTGCAGGTGCCCAATACATCTTGCCTTGATTGCGTGTGAAATGGGTTTCAAAATCAATCAGGTGCTTGTCGAGGTGCTCAATGGCTTTACTGCGGGTATGGAAAGCTCTTTTTCTTGCCAATTCCCAATCGAGTTCCTTCTTGTTGCTGGCGACAGCTTCAAAATACTGACTTATTTGAGCGTTGGTGTTCAAGGTGTGGTTGCGTTGCAGGTGCTCAAAAATAGTTTATTTCATGAGTAGATTATCAATCAGTCGCACATCTCCTGCAAATACTGCTGCAAGGGCTACCGGCTCTGCATTTTTGTCTTCGTCATTCAGCGGCTCCAAGGTTCTGGCGTCGGCCAATTGGAAGTAGTCTACTTTATAATTCGGCTCTCTTTCAATCATAGATTTTGCTTGAGCTTCGATCTCATGAATTGGAAGGGAGCCAAAGGAGGCCTGTGCAAATGTCAATGCCTTATAGATTACAGGCGCTGAATTCCTCAGCGCAGATTCAAGGCGGATGTTCCGCGAGCTCATGGCCAGTCCGTCGGATTCCCGAAGCGTAGGTTCAAAGTGGAGCTTTAGATTTAATCCAAGCTGCTCTATCATGGAACGGATGATCATACATTGCTGAAAATCCTTGAGTCCGAAGAAGGCATGATCCGGATTTACATAGTCGAATAAAAGGCGCACAACACGAGCCACTCCATCAAAATGTCCAGGCCTCGATGCCCCCTCAAAATAAGTAGCCAATCCGCCGAAATCGAGCGACATGGGTTTTTCATTGGCGTAAAGTTCTTCCGCATTGGGCAAGAAAAGTACGTCGCAGCCTTCCTTTTCCAGCAGGGCAATATCCGCTTCTAAGGTTCTGGGGTATTTGGCCAAGTCATCCGGGTTATTAAACTGGGTCGGATTCACGAAAATGCTACACACGCTGGTATCAGTTGCTTTTTGGGCCGCATGGAGCAGAGAAATATGGCCAGCATGCAAGGCTCCCATGGTGGGAAAAAAGCCAATAGACTTTTGCTGAATTTTTAAGCGTAACAAATAATCGGATAATTCGTCTGGATGATGGATGATCAACATGTGTAGTCTATGATATCTTGGCAAAGTTGATTATTTTTAGTAACTTTGCATACCCAAATTACCCGCATATGAGTAGAAAAAAGGTTCTTTTTATTTCGTCAGAAATGAACCCTTTCTTAGAAGGATCTACAGTCGCAGAGATTGCACGTCAATTACCACAAGCCATTCAGGAAAAAGACAATGAAATTCGCATTTTGGTGCCACGTTTTGGTGTTATCAATGAGCGAAGAAACCGACTCCACGAAGTTGTAAGACTCTCTGGAATCAACATCACTATCGATGACAATGATAACCCATTGATCATTAAAGTTGCGTCTCTTCCTGAGGCAAAAATGCAAGTGTATTTTCTCGATAACGAAGATTACTTCCACAGAAAGTTCGTTTACACGGATGCCAACAATGCCTTTTTTCCAGATAACGATGAAAGAACCATCTTTTTCTGTAAAGGCGCACTGGAAACAGTGAAAAAATTAGGTTGGGCTCCAGACATTATCCATTGTCATGGATGGATGACCAGCTTAATACCTCTCTACTTGAGAAGTATGTACAAAGACGAACCGGTATTCCGCAATTCGAAAGTGGTTTATTCCGTCTTTGAAAATCAATTTGAAGAAAATCTTGGAAAAGATTTTGCTCGCAAGGCAAGCTTAAATAATATCGATCAAGAGCAATTGGCAGTTTTCGATGGCGGTGATTGCAGCAACCTGTATAAGGGTGCTATCCATCACGCAGATGCTGTTGTTAAAGCCAGTGATCAAATCGATCCTGAAGTGGAAGAGTTTATCGCCACATTGTCTACCGACAAGCCTGTTCTTCAGTACATGGCCGATGGACATGCTGACGTATATGCAGACTTCTATGACAGTTTGTTAACGAGTTAAAAACGACCCATTGAACAAAACATCTTACGTAACGTGGATGCTGGTCCTTATGACTATCATCCACGTTTCCTGTAAAAAGGAAACGGGTTCCATTGGCTTAAATGCTGGCGATGCCGCCTTGCAGCCACTGGAAATTGACACATTCACACTTCAAACACGAACAGTTCGCGAAGATTCACTCCGCAGCGATGGTACGAGCTACCAAATGATGGGAGCAACCCGAACAAGCGAATTTGGCTTAAACTCAGCAGCAATGTCTTTGAGTTTTACCTTGCCAAGTTCCAGTTTTTCGTTTCCGGCTGGTGTAGTGATTGATTCCATTGTTTTCCAGGGCGAATACACAGGTCCTGAGCAATACGTTGGAAACTTGAATACCCCGATGAACATCAAGGTGAGTCAGGTGAATAAAAGGTTATACCTCGATTCTACCTACTTTTCGAATACGCCCATTCCTTCTTCATCCCCTCAGAACTTTACCGGAGTCCTGCATAAGCTGAGTGACTCCGTTTATGTTAAGGAAAATGGAGTTGTCAAAGCTTTAGCGCCCCAAATGCGTTTGAAACTTGGTCAGGAAATAGTGGATATTTTCCAAAATGCAAGCAGCACAGACTTAGGGTCGAATACCGCTTTTCAGGATTATTTCAATGGATTGAAATTGGAAGCAGAAACTGCCGGTTTGGCGAATGGTCAAGGGAATATTGTTTATTTCAACTTCAATAAATTGACCTCAGGTCTTGCCGTATATTTCAACGATACAGGTAAATATGTGTTTCCTGTAGGAGAAAACGGAGTCAAAGTTGGCTCATTTAGCCATGACTTTACGGGAATTACCGCCATTCAAAATCAGTTGAATGATACAAACGGTAACTTCGACATCACCTATATTCAAAGCATGGCCGGCCTGAAAACGCGTATTGATATTCCAAATTTACTGAGCTTGGTTGAGGCTGAAGTCTATGGAATCGTTGACGCTAAGTTTGTTTTTTATTATGATGAGTCGACCACCAGCACCGAATTTCCTGCATTTAACAGGATGTTGCTTTTGAAACGTGGCGCGAATAACCAGAATAACTTTTTGGCCGACCAGATTATTAACTCCAATTTTTATGGAGGGTCAAAACAGGATGGCGGCTTTTATGAATTCCATATTACACGGGAAATTCAAGACATTTTGAACAATTACCGCCTGAATGGGTTAAACTTGAATACGGGCTTCTTTTTGATTACGCCTTCTGATAACCCGGTATCGGCAAGCCATATGCAAATGAATATGCAGAAAGGTTTGCCAACAGGCGTGAAATTTGTAGTGACAGTAGTAAAGACGAAATAGGTGATTCTTGCATTTGCATCGGTATTGGGAAACCAAGAAAGTAAGGCGATAGCAGACTTTTTGCATTCTCAAGACATTGAATTTAAAATGGCGGTTAATCAAGGCCGCACGGTATTTATTACCAAAAAATCGCTTGACCCATTCCAAAAATCTTCGATAAATGGACTTCTTTCGGATGTTCAGTTTATTGATCTTGGAACACCGTATCAATTAGCGTCTTCGAAATGGAAATCGGAGAAAACAAGACTGTCTATGAAGGAACTTTGGACCAACTCTATAACAACAACTTCGAAACATTCATAGAATATAACAGACAAGACGTTGCACTACTTGATAAACTAGACAAGAAACTACGTT
>JALRIQ010000342.1 GCA_023277325.1 Bacteroidia bacterium
GGGTTGAGGGTTGAGGGTTGAGGGTTTAGGGTTGAGGGTTGAGGGTTCAGGGTTTGGGAATAAGGAATTAGGATTAAAGAATGAGCCCCGCGGCTTGGGGAAAAGCCGGGTTACACCCCCGTCATCCTGAGCCTGCCGAAGGGCTCGTCAGATTAACTCTGCACCCCCGTCATCCTTAGCCTGCCGAAGGGCTCGTACTTTTGAAACCCGCACTTAAAACTGAGCGAAGTCGAAGTTAGAACGGCTCAAATCCAAATCTAAAAAAATTGTCGGAGTCCTGATCAGCCTTCGGAGCTAACCTAGCTTCAGCTACGCTCAGCTTTTGAAATGAGTTACTCACAAAAGGCCCTTCGGCAAGCTCAGGATGACGGCGGTTTTTTTGTCGTCATGTCTCAATATCTTAAAGTCGTAAAGTCGCAATGTCGCACCGTCGTACCGTCGTAAAGTCGACTAGTCGACTAGTCGAATTAATTTTTGGCAAAATCTTCGCTATACTTGTGACGATGCATATGCTAAGACTTCCGGGAACCTGGTTGATGTTCCTTTTTCTCTTTATTTCATCTTGTGCGGTTTCACAGCCGCGTATCGATACAGATACCAAAAACAAAAAGGCGAGGGCCTATTTTATGCAAGCTCTAAATGCCTATAGTTTTCAGCAACCTGAGCAGGCTTTGGAGCTATTGGAGTCGGCTTTGAAAAAGGATGATGAATACCTGGATGCCTTGATGCTTAAAGGGGACGTATTAAAAAGTTTAGGGCGTTTTGATGAAGCCCAAAGAACCTTTGAACTCGTCCTGCAGATTCAACCTAAACTCACGGAAGTATACCTTTATATGGCTGAGATGCAGTTTGCTGCGGCCAAATACGATGAAACTGTGGCAAGCTTAAATTCCTTTTTGGAGTCAAAGCCAAGCGAGACGAAGAAACTGAGGGCAGAGGCATTACTTGCCAATGCGGTGTTTGCTTCGGATGCAATTAAACATCCTGTTCCATTTACCCCAATTAATATGGGGCCGAAAATCAATTCGGCGAATTCAGAATACTTTCCTGGAATCACGGCAGACGGTGAATATTTTATCTATACCCGCCGCATCGAAACACAGATTCCTCATGAAGATTTTTATATCAGCAAACTTCAAGCGGATGGCAGTTGGGGTTCTTCATATAACCTAGGACCTCCTGTAAATACGGAAGAAAATGAAGGTTCTGTCTCCATATCCACCGATGGTCAGTTTATCTTTTTTGCAGCCTGTAACCGCTCTAAGCGCCATACTTTGCAAGGACAAGAAGGCCTCGGCTCACCGAGAGAGGTTTATCCGGGATGTGACCTTTATTTTTCGCGTTTGGAAGGGGATAGATGGAGCATTCCGCGTCACCTGGGAGAAACCATCAATTCCAGAGAATGGGAATCGACACCTTCCTTGTCGTTCGATGGAATGACTATCTATTTCTCCAGCACACGCCCCGGCGGTTATGGAGGAAGTGATATCTGGAAAAGCTATTGGACACCCAATGGATTCAGTGCGCCGATCAACCTTGGTCCAATGATCAATACTGCCGGTAATGAGCAAACGCCATTTATTCATCCCGATAACCAAACCTTGTACTTTTCAAGCAATGGCCGTGCGGGAATGGGGGGCTTTGACTTCTACTATTCTCGTACCAACGACAGCGGTAACTGGGAAGAAGCGGTGAATTTGGGATACCCAATCAATACCAATGGGGATGAAAAAGGACTGCTCGTTAACCGTGATGGAACGGTTGCCTATTTCTCCAGCAAAGACCGCACAGACGGTTTAGGTGGGGTGGACATCTATCAGTTTGAACTATATCCGGAAGCTCGTCCGCAGCCGTTAAGCTATGTTAAGGCCATTGTTGTTGATGACCTCACAGGGGAGCCGCTCACAGCAAAAGCAGAACTTCTTGGATTACCCGGAGGTGCTACGGTAATAACTACAACCACAAATGCGAAAACGGGTTCCTTTCTGATTGTATTGAAGGGCAATGCCAATTATGCCTTGAATGTAAGAAAAGAGGGTTACCTCTTTCATTCTGAAAACTTCTCCTTGGCGCATAGCGAGAAATCAGATCCATTTGTGATCGAAGTGCGCTTGAAGAAATTGAGTATTGACCAAAAAGTGGTGTTGAACAATGTGTTTTTCGATGTGGATTCCTATGAATTGGAACCGGAGTCGAAGGTAGAATTGGATAAATTGGTCGAATTCTTGAATGAACAAAGTCATATAAAAATCGAAATCGGCGGTCATACCGACAATACAGGTAATCCAAAAGCCAATCAATTGCTCTCTGAGAATAGAGCGAAATCTGTTCGTAATTACTTGATTTCCAAGGGAATAGACCCTAATCGCTTGAAGTCGAAGGGCTATGGAGCTTCGCAGCCAATTGAAAGCAACGACAGCGAAGAAGGCCGTAGAAAGAATCGAAGAACGGAATACAGAATTCTTTCCCTCTAAACCGGGAAGGAGAAAGATTTTATTAAATTCGCCAACTATGAAAAGACTGCTACTACTCATTTCACTTGGGGCTTCCATGAGCCTCGTTTCTAATGCACAAAAAATGAATGCCCAACCAGACGAATTGGCCAGCATTTTTAAAATGCCAATCCGCGTTGAATTTGCAGATACCAACGATGTGGGAAGGGGAGAGATTCAACGCTACCCTCAGAAAGACTTGGGCTACTTGATTAAAGCAGCAGCAGAAGACCTTTGGAAGCTGAATGGGAAAATGGAGTTTGAAACCCAAAGCGACCTGAAAAGAAATTTGGATAGAGGGGAAGCTCGTAACGTGTATTTGTTTTTGACCAAACACCCGGAATCCAAGCCAGGGAGCGAAATTTGGATCATCAACTATACCCGTGGCGATCGCTACAAAGAGGGGAAAACAGATTACCAAATCTACCTACCAGACCTTTCGCGTCGTACGGTGAAAGAATTTACCTTGTTCGACGTGCAGTTCACGCTCAGCGTAATGCAAGAGCACATGAAATACATGCAGAAAAACGGCAAGGAAATGACCCCTATGGAGTATTTCTATGTAGAGGCTGAAAAACACTGCAAGACCTTTAAGGCTAAAAACCCGAATGTCATCATCGACCAAGGATACCTTTCAAAGTCTGTTGATTCTAAAGTGCTCAGAAAATCGTTCAAACGTGTGAACCATACCCTGCTTACTACGGGCCAAATCAATAGCATTCTTGAGGAAAGCAAAGACACCATCGCCATGGTGCTTAACTACCCAGGTAAATTCGAAACCTTGAGCAATTCTGCTTTAGGAGAGAAATACATCTTCTGGAACAAGATTATCGTGTATGGCTCAGACTACCATGTACTTGGTGCTGTAGGAAATGGAAGAAAAGACAATGTCTTGATCGAGATCGTATCAGACGACCTTACTTCCTTGATCGAATGCGATTGAGCCAAAGATTCCTATCTTTGCGGCAGTGAAAAATACGGTCGCTTTCTATACCCTCGGGTGTAAACTTAATTTTTCGGAAACCTCGACAATTTCGCGGCAAATGCTGGATGCCGGTTTTGAAAAAACCGATTTCCAGGATGGGGCAGATGTATACGTGGTAAATACCTGTTCGGTTACGGATCATGCCGACAAAAAATGCCGCAAAGTAGTCAAGGAAGCGAAGAAGTATAATCCCGATGCGAAGGTGGTTATCGTTGGTTGCTATGCGCAGCTGAAACCCAAAGAGATTTCTGAAATACCGGGTGTAAACATGGTGTTGGGTGCAGCCGAGAAGTTCAATTTGATTGAACACCTCCAAGCACTAAAAAATGCTGAATCGCCTGTGGTGATGAATGCAGACATCAAAGAGACCAGAAACTTTGTTCCAGGCTATTCCTTTGGTGACCGCACACGAACCTTCTTAAAGGTTCAGGATGGCTGCAACTATTTTTGCACTTTCTGCACGATTCCCTTAGCCCGTGGATTCAGCCGCAGTGCAAGCATTGCCGAAACTTTGGAGCAGGCGAAAGAAGTAGCAGCAACAGACGCCAAGGAGGTAGTGCTCACTGGTGTTAACCTTGGCGATTTTGGGAAACTTCAAAAAGAGCGTTTTGTCGACTTGATCCAAGAGTTGGATAAAATCGAAGGCATTGAGCGTTACCGCATTTCAAGCATTGAGCCTAACCTGCTCAATAATGAGATTATCGCTTTTGTAGCAGAATCCAAGTCATTTTTACCGCATTTCCATATTCCGCTGCAGTCGGGAAGCAATAAGATTTTAAAATTGATGCGCCGCCGCTACCAGCGTGAATTGTATGCGGAGCGTGTTTCGTATATCAAAGAGCTGATGCCCCATACCTGCATCGGTGTCGATGTGATTGTGGGCTTTCCCGGAGAAACCGATGAAGATTTTCTGGAAACTTACCATTTCCTGAATGAGCTGGATATTTCCTATTTGCATGTTTTTCCATACAGTGAACGCCCAAATACCAAGGCCATCTTGATGGATGGGGTAGTTTCCGGAGCGGTCCGTGCAGAGCGGACTACACAATTGCGCAGTCTTTCTGAAAAGAAGCGCCGTCACTTTTATGAACAGCACTTGGGGAAAACCGCTAAGGTTTTATTTGAGGCAGAGGAAAATAAAGGACGTATGTTTGGATTCACGGAGAACTACATCAAAGTGAGTACCGATTACGATCCTTTGCTGGTGAATGAAATTGTAGAAGTTCATCTGGAAAACATAGATTCTAATGGCGATGTGTCTGTTAGCATCATGCAAGAATCACTAAAACACAACTAAATGTACCCAAATCTTCAATACCTTTTTCAAGATCTGTTTGGCTTGAATATTCCCTTTTTGGCCTTTCTCCAGAGTTTTGGTTTTTTGGTAGCCATTTCTTTTCTCTTGGCGAACTATACCATGACCCTCGAGATGAAACGCAAAGAACGCGAAGGGATTCTCAAGCCAGTAAAGGTGAAGGTTACTCCGGAAGAGTTAAAGAAACAACGCCGTTCTGATCTAATTGGGGCTTTAATCATTGGCTATATCATTGGGTTTAAACTGGTTCCTCTTTTTATGGAAGGAACTGGCGATATAAGCCTGCAGGAGTTTTTGTTTTCAGGAGAAGGAAACTTCATAGCGGGTGTGCTTTTTGCTGCCGGTTCTGCTGTATACCGGTATTGGAAACAAAAAAATGAAGCCCTGCCAACGGAAGTTCAGGAAGGATTGGTTCACCCTTATGAAATCATGGGAAACCTTACCGTTGCTGCGGCCATCACGGGTCTGATTGGTGCAAAGGTGTTTCATAACCTGGAGAACTGGGACGAGTTTATGTCGGACCCAATAGGCAATTTGGTCGCATTTAGCGGACTCACTTTTTATGGAGGTTTGATTATCGGTGGAGCAACCGTGCTTTACCTGGCCAAAAAGAAAAATATCCATTGGCGGCATATGCTCGATATCGGTGCACCAGCGATGATGCTGGCATACGGTGTCGGACGATTGGGTTGTCAGATTTCGGGTGATGGGGATTGGGGAATCGTGAATACTGCGCCAAAACCAGGCTGGTTGAGCTGGGCTCCTGATTGGATTTGGAGCTATACCTACCCGAATAATGTACTTCGTGATGGGGTCCCTATTGAAGGATGTGTCGGAGAGTACTGCAACCAATTGGCGGAAGCGGTATACCCAACTCCGCTCTATGAGGCTTTTGTATGTATTGGTCTCTTTTTCGTGCTATGGAATTTGAGAAAACGTATCAAAATTCCAGGAATGTTATTTGCCATTTACCTTATCCTCAATGGCTTTGAGCGTTTTATGATTGAGAAAATCCGCGTGAATAACAAGATGGATTTCTTAGGCATGCAACTCACCCAGGCAGAGATCATTTCCTTCTCGCTCATTCTGGTGGGCGTAATTGGTATTTTATATTTCCGTAAAAACGCTTTGAAAAAGGCATAATTATTGGCTTATCTTTTGAAAGGTAAGCATATGAAAAAGCTGTTATTTTTTCTGGCATTTGGTTTTAGCCTCCATCAGGCAGCCGCCCAAGATATTGTCCGTTTCGAGGTAATCGATGGAGACACCTTTCCTGTGCACGTTTTCGACGAGGTAATTTTAAAGGAGCTTAAAGATCCTGAAGCAGAAAAGCGCTATTTCAAATTAGTACGTGATATCAAAAAGACGTTGCCCTACGCAAAATTGGCCGCGTTCCGTCTGCAGGTCATGAACGATAACCTTCAGCTTATTGAAAATGAACGCGACCGTCGCCGTTATACCCGCCAAACAGAGAAGGCTGTAAAAGAGCAGTTTATG
>JALRIQ010000343.1 GCA_023277325.1 Bacteroidia bacterium
ACCAACTTATTGAAGCCGATTCAAGCAAAAGATTGGAGTTTTTGACATTCTGATGATAACTCTCGTTGGGGAATCCCAAGGGGAGCTTGTATTTTTGTTTCATGAGTTTAGAAGTAACTGGAAGAATCGTTCAATTGATGGACGAGGTTAACGGAACCAGCACTAGAGGTTCTTGGAAAAAACGTGAGTTCGTCATCGAAACAGCTGAGCAATATCCAAAGAAGATTTGTCTTTCCGTTTGGGGAGAAAAAGTGGATGCCTTGACTCAATTTAAAGAAGGCGCGAACATCACAGCAAGTATCAATATTGAATCGCGTGAATACAACGGACGCTGGTATACAGATATCCGCGCTTGGCGTTTACAGCCAGCAGTAGAAGGAGCTGAAGGTGGACAGTTTGAGGCACACCCGCAAGAGTTTAGCCAGGAGACTAGCCAGGAGAACAGCGAAAACTACAAGGCAACTGAAGCCGACGACCTTCCTTTCTAAAGGAATTCTAGCGAAGAGATGAAGAAGGTCTTGTTTTTCTTAACGCTTTCAGCCCTCGGGTTGAAGGTCAATGCACAGAGTGCGTTGCTTCCTTATGATGAAGAGGATTACCAGCGTATTCAGCGTTTGGAAATCAAGACCAATCACTTTTCCCCGTATTTTCATTCGGCTGTTGGTCCTTATTCGCGTAAAGCGGTAGCCATGTTTGCCGATAGTTTCCAGATTCAGGGCCGTCCGATTACGTTTCGTGATTTTCAGTATTTGAATTACCTGCAAGCGGACAACCCGGAATGGTCGAAATCAGAAACAGGGAAAAGAAAACCCATCCTGCACTTTTTTTTTCCGCAGAAGTCGGCCTTTTTGTTCCACGAACAGTCTGATTTTGCCGTTCGCTTAAATCCAATTCTGTACCTGCAGGCGGGAAGAGACCTTGACCGAAGTGAAAACTTGTATATCAATACCCGAGGGGTAGAGGTGCACGGACATTTGGGGAAAAGACTGGGTTTCTATACCTATATCACCGAAAATCAAACAGCAGCTCCACATTACCTGAGGCAATGGACTTCCTATGTAGGATCTTATCCATCAGCTGGATTAACCAAGTCATTTAAAGACAATGCTTATGATTTTTTCCAAGCCAGAGGGTATATCACCTTTTCACCGATAAAGGACATTGTAAGTTTACAGTTTGGTCATGACCGTAATTTTATTGGGGATGGTTACCGTTCATTTATTCTCTCCGATTTCGGCAAAGAATACTTGTTCCTTAAAGCAAATACGAAAATCTGGAGGTTCAATTACCAGAACCTTTTTGCCGAGATGATTGATCAGCAAACTGGCGGAGAATCATCGCGAGTTCGAAAAAAGTATATTGCCCTGCACCATCTATCCTATAATATTCTCGATAACCTGAACGTCGGCATTTTCGAAACCATCGTTTTTGACCGAACAGATAGCAATGGCGTCAATAGCGGGTTTGAACCCAATTACCTTAACCCGATTATTTTCTATCGTTCGGTAGAACATGGTTTAAACAGTAGCGATAATGCCCTACTTGGAATCAATGCCAAATGGAACTTTCTGGGTCATTTTTCCTTGTACGGACAACTTACCCTCGATGAGCTGAAAATTGATGAATACCGCAATAACCAAGGTTGGTGGGCCAATAAATATGGCGCTCAAATTGGGGTGAAAATCATTGATGCATTGGTGCAAAATCTGGATTTGCAGTATGAGTTCAATACAGCACGTCCTTATACCTTCATGCATTTTAAGCAAACCCAGAACTATACCCATTACCGCACACCAATTGGTCATCCACTGGGCGCCAATTTCAGGGAGCATATTGCCCTGCTTACCTACCGTCCAACAAAACGTATTGGTTTTTATGCCACCTATATGCATAGTCAGAAAGGTCTTGATCGTGACACACTAAATTGGGGAGGGGATATCATGCGTAAAACCTACAATGACCGGGTACAGGAATACGGAAATACCATTGCGCAAGGAGAGAAGACTACGGTTAATATTGTCGAGTTGCGCCTAAGTTACCAATTTGCCCACCGCATGTTTGTAGAGTGCAGTTGGTTATACCGCAGCTCACAAAGCAGCTTACCAGCCTATACACATACCTCCTCCATCTTGAATTTAGGCCTGAGGGTTAACCTGGCCAGGCCGAGGAATTTATTCTAAGGTTGAGCCCTTCGGCAAGCTCTGGATGACAAACTTGTGGTAATACAATGGCGATAATCAACTGAGTTGGTCGAATAGAAAAAACTTCGTCACCCTGAGCTTGCCGATGGGCCAAAACCCCTTATTTTCGAATTCATGAATCCAAAAGTTGATACCTATTTAGCTGATTTGGACACTTGGAAAGAAGAGCTAACTGCTTTGAGAAATATCGCTTTAGCCTGCGGTTTAAAGGAAGAGCTGAAGTGGGGGGTGCCAACTTATATGGCTCATAATGCAAATGTTATTTTGCTCGGAGGGTTTAAGGATCATTGTGTACTAAGTTTTATCAAGGGAGTTTTGCTGAGTGATTCCGCAAAAATTTTAGAGAGCCCGGGTGCTAATTCTCAATCCACTAAGGTGGTTCGTTTTCGCAGTCTTCAGGACATTCAAGAAAAAGAAGCCATCCTTAAGGCCTATCTATTTGAGGCGATAGAAGTTGAAAAAGCGGGATTGAAAGTCGAGAAAAAGGCTATCGAAGAAATGGTGATTGTGGAAGAACTCCAAAATAAGTTGGATACCGATCCCATGTTTAAATTAGCCTTCGAAGCGCTGACTCCTGGCCGACGTAGAGCCTATAATATGTACTTTTCCTCGGCCAAACAAGCGAAGTCAAGGTTGGACCGTATCGAAAAATTCACGCCAAGGATCTTAAAAGGTAAAGGAATGAACGACTGCATTTGCGGACATTCCAAGCGCATGCCCAATTGCGACGGTTCGCACAAGTACTACGAATAACAATTGGTTTGTTTCCAAGCCAAGAATCGTTTAGTCTCTTGTCTCACCCTCTCTTGTCTCACTCTCTCTTGTCTCACCCTCTCTTGTCTCACCCTCTCTTGTCTCACCCTCTCTCGTCTCACCCTCTCTTGTCTCACCCTCTCTTGTCTCACCCTCTCTTGTCTCACCCTCTCAAATCTTAAGCTCTTTTCTCCCTGCTTTTTTCTTATTTTTGAGGCAGATGAAATTTATCAATCCTCAGTTCCTCTGGGCATTTGGCGTACTTGCCATACCGATTATCATCCATCTTTTTAATTTTCGCCGCTTTAAAAAAGTGATGTTTCCAAATTTGCGCTTCTTGCAAGAGGTTCAAATTCAGAACAAGAACAAGCAGCAGCTAAAAAAACTTCTCGTATTAGCCAGTCGCCTTTTGGCACTCTCATTTTTGGTTCTTGCATTTGCGGGCCCCTATATTCCGGGCAAGGATGAAGGAGCTTCAGCAGCTGGAAATGTACTGAGTATCTATATCGATAACTCGTTTAGCATGAATGCAGAAGGTAGTGAAGGAGAGCTCCTTGAGGTAGCAAAAAACAGAGCGAGAAACCTCGCGGCGGCCTATAATGAAACCGATCAATTTCAGCTCTTGAGCAATGATTTTGAAGCCAAACATCAACGCCTCGTTGACCGCGAAGCATTCCTGCAATGGGTTGATGAATTGGGGTATAGTCCGAAAACACGAAACCTAAGCGAAGTATATAACCGTCAGAAGAGTGTGCTCCAAAAGGAAGGGGGCGAACAATTCAAACGCCTTGCTTTTGTGATTAGCGATTTCCAACAATCTGTATCCGATGTGGAAAATCTGCAAAGTGACTCGACTATCTCTGTGTTCTTTTTGCCAGTCGAAGCGCAAACAAGAAGCAATGTTTCACTGGATAGCGTGTGGTTTGAAACACCTTATGTACGTTCTGGTGAGCCGGCTTTATTGCATGTTCGGGTGATGAATTATGGATCAGAGCTCCTCGAAAATGCCACCATGACTTTGGAAGTGAATGGGGTGCAAAAAGGACTCGCAGCCTTGCAAGTAAAAGGAGGGCTCTCTGCGATTATCGACCTCTCGTTTATCCCGGACAAGCTAGGGTGGAATCAAGCGGTATTGCGGATTGAAGACTATCCCATAGTTTTTGATGATGCACTCTTTTTCTCTTTTGAAGTGCGTGATTCGAGGAAAGTATTGCATATTCTTGCCGATGCGAATCCAGGTAAGGAGGTAAAATC
>JALRIQ010000344.1 GCA_023277325.1 Bacteroidia bacterium
CTGGCTCACCGCAAGCGGGCTGTTTGAAAGCATGCTGCCGCGATTTATGGGGCCAGCCAGATTCAAGCAGAATGGTGAGTAGTTTGGCGCTCATCCATACCCCGGAAGAGGAAGCATGGTTTTTTGATGCTACTCCCGATATCTCCAAACAATGGGCCTTAGCGCAATCGCAGGTGACCTATGAATTAAACCCAAGTGCCATTTTTTTAACTCACGGTCATATTGGGCATTATACCGGACTGATGTACCTTGGCAAGGAAGCTAGAAACAGTAAAAATGTGCCTGTTTATACCTTTCCTAAAATGAAGGATTTCCTGGAGAAAAATGCACCTTGGGAAGCTTTGATTAACAATGAAAACATCAAGTTACAACCCCTCAGCGAAACGGGCTCTGTGCGTTTAGGTGATTATATCGCCGTGCAAAACGTTCTTGTTCCGCACCGTGATGAGTATTCAGAAACAGCAGGATTCATCATACAGGGACCAAATAAAAGCGCCCTCTTCATTCCTGATATCGATAAATGGGAAAAATGGGAAATCAATATCGATAGCCTCATTGGCGTAGTCGATTATGCCTTTATTGATGGAACCTTTTATGATGGAAATGAACTTCCCAACCGCGATATCAAAACAATCCCTCACCCATTTATTTCAGAAAGCATGGAGCGGTTTCAAAGCATGAGCCCTGATTTAAAAGACCGCATCTATTTTATTCATCTCAATCATACCAACCCAGCCCTCGACCCAGAATCGGCGGCGAGTAAAGAAATTCAAAAGGCAGGGTTTCATGTGGCACGTACAGGAATGAAAGTCGGCATGTAGGGTCAGAAAGTTTTCAGACCCCGTTTAAAATTCGCGTTGCTCCAAAATCCTTTCCACCCAAAGCGAATATTGCTTGGCGCTGGGATGAAGTCCATCAGCAGCAATCAAACTCGGGTCCGTATTTCTTGAAATCGGGGTGATGTCAATAAACTGAACCCCATAGCGTTCACAGATTTTTAAAGCGATACGGTTGTATTGATTCGTCTGGGAACTGATCTTTTGCGTATCCCCGTTTTGTCCGAAGGGACTAAATCCATAATCAGGAATCGAGACAACAAAAACCCGCTCAACCTTCCCTCCGGCATAGCCAATTGCCGAATTCAGCAGTTCTTCAAATTCTTGGATATAGAGGTTGGTATCCTTGTTTTGATAGAAGTTGTTTACCCCTATTAAAAGACTAACGACATTATAATCATTCGGAAAAAGAGAAGCGGCAATTGCCGATTTAAGGTTGCTGGTTGTCCAACCCGTTTCTGCCAGAATTGTGGTTTCCTGAACCACCTTACCACGCTGGTTCAAAGCATCGCTGAGCTGGTTCGGAAAATTCATGGCCCAGGGAACAGACTGACCCTTGGTATACGAATCGCCTAATGCCAAATAGCGCAAAGTATCTGACGAAGTTTTTACTCTAGGCATGTCCGTCGCTTCATTCTTTTTGCAGGCAAAAAGGATGGAACAAAACATCAAAAGAGCAAATAACCGCATATAACTATACATACGCTTTAAACGGGCCTTTAGTTTTAGCCTTTGAAATGCTTTTTAACTTCTCCGAGAAACTCCTCACTCACTCTAGGTTGACTTGCCACAATTTCCTTTCCCCACAAATAATTATCCCCTCCAGAGAAGTCAGTGACCGTTCCGCCAGCTGCCTGAACAATAAATGCTCCAGCTGCCACATCCCATGCTGCCAGACTGTACTCGAAAAAGGCATCAAAACGGCCGCATGCCACATATGCTAAATCGACGGCCGCTGAACCCATTCTGCGGAGCCCTCGCGATCCTTTCATCAAAGTTTTGAGCAATTGCAGGTATTGATCCATCTGCTCAAAATCATAATACGGGAATCCTGTTGCCAATAAGGAATCTTCCAAAGAACCTGCATGAGAAACCTTGATTTCTTTGTCGTTACAATAGGCCTTTCCTCCTTCCCAGGCATAAAAACACTCGTCGAGGTTAATCTCATAGACGATGCCTCCCGCTAATTTTCCGTGGAGCATCAATCCAACGCTAACACTGAAAACAGGGAGTCCATGAACAAAATTTGTTGTACCATCCAAAGGATCAACAATCCACACGATATCGGTATGGCGATTCCGCTCCGTAGTGGCCTCTTCGGTAACAAAACCTGCTTGCGGACTGATCGCTTTTAAACCTTCTACCAGACGTTTTTCTGCCGTTAAGTCGACATAAGAAACCAATTGGTTTTGGCTCTTTAAATCGATAACAGAGCGATCGAAGTTTTTCACTTCACTGCGGATAAAAGCGCCGACTTCTTTTACAAGAGGCAATGCTGATTGAATGAGGAATTGGGCTGTCATGCGACAAAGGTAATTGTTAAGTCCCGATAGCTATAGGAAGAGGTTGAGGTTAAGGATAAGACTTGAGAAAGGGGTAGATTTATATACCAAATCAGGCAACAAAAGCTTTGCTTCATAAGTCTACCCTTTAAGGGCAATTCGCGCAAACTAGGCTGTCATTTGACTTGAATTTCTTGGCATTTACTATTTCCAGATAAGTGGTATTGATTCTAAGTTGGAAGCTATTTTATATGCATTCGCTTCTCTCTGACGTTAACTAATTAGAATTCAAAACCCTTAACAAGCATCGCTATGAAAAACAAGACACTTGGCCTGATGCTCATTGGAATCATGAGCCTGCCACAACTCTCTAATGCTCAAATTGATAAAATTGGAGTGAATGCTTCTCTTTTTCATCAGGATTTTAATTGGAAGACGAACCGCATCGCAAGCTTACAAACCCGTCCTGGAATTGGCTTGAACCTTAATTTGGAAACTTACCTGGGTTCAACTTGGTCTATGCGAGGAGGAGTTGGCCTACAGACTTTCCAGGTCAGTCAAAATTTAAAGGATGTTCCTTCTGATGAATACAGCCCAAAAGAACAACTGAGTATCAGACAAGCTGTTATAGACCTCGACTTTAAACGGTATTTCCCCGGTTGTGGCGTACATCCCTATTTGGTTTTTGGAGGGCGAACTGCAATAACCTTTTCTATGGATTATGACATTGATATGGAAAATGAAAATGCGAATATGCTAAGCATAAGCAACAACAATTTCGATCAGTGGCAATTCAGCGCACAAGCCGGCTTCGGACTGGAATTTAATGGCGGACTCTTTATAGAAGGAGGAGTTCGGCGAGATTTTACCCCATCTTTTGTCAGTAATGAAGATCAGGCTTTTGGCTATCAAGCAACGGTGAGACTTGGCTACTATTTCCAACAAGCCAGCACCTGCCGAAAAAAACGTCTCGGCGTCATTGGCATGTTCTAACTCTTCGTAAGGTCTTAGCGTCGTAATGTCTTGATGTCGCCATATCGACTTGACACCTTATCTTTGCGCCATGTCGAAGGCTTCAAATCTGCGCAAACATATCGGTATCATTGGTGGCGGTCAGCTCGGGAAAATGCTGATCGAAGCGGCTCAACCCTGGAATACTTTTTTTCATATTCTTGAAAATACAGAAGACGCTCCTGCTACCCGAATTGCTGATTCTCACATTCTTGGAAAATTAACGGATGATACAAAAATCCGAGAGCTGGCGAATAAAAGCCACGTCATTACCTATGAAATTGAGCATGTTGGCGTTGAAACCCTGAAGAGTTTAGAAGACCATGGAACGCGCGTCGTTCCATCGCCTCGCATTCTTGAAGTCATTAAAGACAAAGGGCTCCAAAAACAGTTTTATGCCGACCATGGTATCCCGACTGCTCCATTCCGCTTGGTGAATGAACCCAGCGAATGGATTCCAGCAGCCAAAGAATTGGGCATCGATCGTTTTGCCGCCAAAAGCAGAACGGATGGATATGATGGAAAAGGAGTAGCACTTTGCTCCGTTAAAGAATTAGAAGAGACAGGTAACTTCCCTTTCCCCGGACCAACATTGATTGAGTCATTTGTAGATTGTGAAAAAGAACTTTCTGTAATCGTTGCCCGTAAAAAGAACGGAGAAATTTGCACCTTCCCTACCGTTGAAATGGAATTTGACCCGATTGCCAACTTGGTTGAATTTTTAGCCTGCCCGGCACAAATCAGCGATGCCATCGACCAAAAGGCAAAAGAGTTAGCTATTCAATGTATTGAAGCTTTTGATGGAGAAGGAATCTTTGCTGTGGAGCTTTTTCTAACAAAGTCAGGAGAAATTTTGGTGAATGAAATCGCCCCTCGTCCGCATAACTCCGGCCATCATACCATAGAAGCTAATTATACCTCGCAGTATGAGCAGCTCAACCGCATTTTACTCGATTTGCCCTTGGGCGATACCTCTTTGGTTTCCCCTGCAGTAATGATCAATTTATTGGGAACTGAGGGCGTATCTGGTGCCTATTCCATTGCCGGTCTCGACGAGATACTCGGACTTCCTGGAGTTTATATTCACTTGTATGGAAAGACAGAGACTCGTCCGAAACGAAAGATGGGACATGCTACTATTTTGGCGCCAACTTTAGCAGAGGCCATTGAAAAAGCTAAATTTGTTCGCGATACCTTTCAATTTATACCCGCAAAATGACAGCAAGAATCGGCATTATCATGGGATCAGACAGTGACCTACCTATTATGCAGGAGGCCGCGAAAATCCTCGATCAATTTGAAGTTTCCTACGAGTTGAGCATTGTTTCGGCTCACCGTACTCCAGAAAAAATGTACGATTATGCCACCAGCGCCCGGAAAAGGGGCATTCAGGTAATTATCGCCGGAGCAGGAGGAGCTGCACACCTTCCTGGAATGGTAGCTGCCATGACAGAACTGCCTGTAATTGGCGTACCGGTTCAAAGCAAAACCATGAGTGGTATCGACTCTTTATACAGCATTGTGCAAATGCCTCCCGGTGTTCCAGTAGCCACAGTGGCCATCAATGGAGCAAGAAATGCGGGCATACTCGCCGCTCAAATAATTGGCGCCAGCGATACAAAGGTTGCTGATACAGTTGCCGCATTTAAGCAGTCTATGAAAACCGAAGTTTTGGCTAAAGCTGAAAAAGTGGAAGATATTGGCTATGTTGCTTATGTGGCAGGGATGAAGTAGACCCGAGAGGGTGAGACGTGAGTGGGTGAAACTTAATTAACAATTGTTAAGGCGCTGAACATCGAACTCTATTTTCCTTTGCTTCATTAAATTGCTATACCATGAAACAAATCATCACCGAACAGTTTATTGAAGCCAGTCCTGAAAAAGTATGGTCCATCCTCACAAACACCACAGCCAATGGTGAATGGAATCCATTTATCATCAAGATGGAGGGAAGCATTAAAAAGGCGGGACACTTGTAAACACTATGATTAACGGCGACAAAACTATCACTTTTACCCCCCCGTTAGCGAGTGTGAAGTGCATACTTTTTTCAAATGGTTGGGAAAGATGCCCCTTGGCATGTTCAACGGCCGTCATTTTTTTCGATTAAGTGCACATCAGAATGGCACACTCTTAACGCATGGTGAATATTTTACCGGCTGGCTACATCGCCTTATTTTAGGGAGTATCGGCGAACAAACACGTCAAAATTTTATCGCTATGAACCAAGCACTAAAGGAACGTGCTGAAAAAGCATGACTTAAGCGTTTTTTGATGCAGATTTTTTTCACTTATTTCGGGGCAAATTTAGAAGCATGAATATTCCAGCAGAACTCAAGTACACCAAAGACCACGAATGGATTCGTGTTGAAGGAGACACAATAACCATCGGAATCACCGACTTTGCACAAGGTGAGCTTGGCGATATTGTCTTTGTAGAAATTGAAACAGAAGGAGAAACCCTTGGTCAACATGATGTGTTTGGAACCGTAGAAGCAGTAAAAACAGTATCTGACCTATTTATGCCTGTTTCTGGAGAAGTTATTGAGTTTAACAAAAGCCTCGAAACAAACCCGGAGCAAGTAAACTCAGATCCTTATGGGGATGGATGGATGATTAAAGTAACTCTTTCAGATGCCAGCGAAATTGATGGCTTGATGTCTGCAGAAGATTACCAACAACTTGTTGGCGCTTGAGGAAAATTCTGAAATACCATCGCGGCACCTTGATCTGGGCATTATTTGTCATGGTCATGATGTTTGTACCAACCCAAGGCCTGGAGCAGCGTTCAGTTGCTTCCCTGGATAAGTTGATTCATGTCTGCTTTTTCGCCATGCTCTGTTACCTGTCAATCACCGGACTAGTCAAGCAATTTCGATTTAGTATCAAGAAATTATCCGCTGCGAAATATGGGGTGATTTTTACCATAGGCTATGGAATATTAACCGAGTCTGGACAATATTTACTCGGCTATAGAAGCTTTGATGGCTATGATATTCTTGCGAATACAATCGGAGCCCTGCTGGGTTTTACCTATTTCCAATTTTGGATTTCACGGTGTTTAAAAACACCTTACAACCTAAGTACTTAACAAAGCGTTTACCTTTTAGTATTTGGTGGTATTCACCAATTGAACTAATTTTGTTTAATCGTTATGGAGCCTAGAAAATATCCGGAAGCGGACATTCGAAAAAAGACAGACATCTACTTTATGGTAGGGTTGACTGTTGCGCTCGGCCTAACCTATGCAGCCTTTAGCTTCACAACCAGCGATCAAGTTGACAACAGCATGATGGTGGTTGAGCAATTAGAAGAGGTTGAGGAAATGACCGACATTACCCGTCAAGAACAACCACCACCCCCACCACCTCCTCCGCCTCAAACTATTGAGGTAATTGAGGATGATTCTGAAGTGGAAGAAGCAGAAATTGAAGATACCGAAATCGACCAGGAAACAGTTATTGAGCCTATCGTTCAAGAACAAGTGGAAGTGGTTGAGCAAACCAAAGAACAAGAAGTGTTCATGGTGGTAGAAGACATGCCAGAGTTCCCAGGCGGTGAGGCAAAGATGTTTAAATACATCGCCGACAACGTAGAATATCCTCCTTTAGCTCGTGAGAACAATATCCAGGGTCGTGTAACGGTTCAGTTCGTTGTCGACGAAAATGGAAAAATCATTGATGCCAAAGTGTTAAAAGGTATCGGTTGGGGATGTGATGAAGCTGCATTGAAGGTAGTAAACTCCATGCCTCGCTGGAAACCAGGAAAACAAAGAAATAAAGCGGTACGCGTACGTTTCGTTATTCCGATTCGCTTTGTACTGGGTTAATCCTCCCAAAGCATAAACTTTTAAGAAGTCCGGTTCAATATTGAGCCGGACTTACTTTTTTATTTCAGGCCCCATTCCAACCATAGCGGCTAAGGCTAACGTTTTATAAGTAGTTCTAATCTTTACTACTATGCGAAACGTTCATCTCCTCACCAGCAAGACAAAAAGAAGAAGTATCCTCTTTTTCGAAATCGGCCTTATCTGTGCCTTATCATTCGCCCTATGGGCATTTAACTACTCTACCGAGACCTCTGACTTGGTTGTTATCAATCATGAAGACCCTGCTTATACCATCTATGATGAAAGAATGGGCGAGATTGAAATCGTTCCGGATATTGAAGAAGTAAAAGCCCCAGTTCCTGCAGATCAATTTACAATTGTCGACAATACTACCCCTATTCCGGAACCTGCCGAGCCCACAGACCCTCAACCAATTCAGATTCCTAGCAATATAAATATCGGATTCGAGCCCACTCCAATTACTGGTCCCGATCCAGGCGAAAGCGACGAGGTAATTTTTGTTCCAGGTAAAATGCCAATGTTTCCAGGTGGTGAAAAAGCGATGATGGAGTTCATCCAAAAAGAAATTAGATACCCGGCACTCGCACGTGAAAATAATATTCAAGGACGTGCGGTTGTAATGTTCATTGTTGAAAAAGACGGTTCTCTCAGCAATATTGAGGTAGTAAAACCTTTGGGATGGGGTATCGATGAAGAAGCCATTCGTATGGTGAAATCAATGCCTAATTGGATTCCTGGAGAAAATAACTTCCGTCCTGCTCGCGTAAAAATTGCCTTACCCATCAAGTTTTTACTTCATTAGACAACTACTCGGATTCATATAGTTTGTTTTTAATCCGTCTTTCTTCCCGAAAGGCGGATTTTTATTTAGAAATATTCTAAATTGCGACCGTGAATTTGGCGGATCTTAATAAAGGTAAAAGCGCAGTCGTTTCAAAAATCGACGAACAGCTGCTCGCAGAGCGGCTTAAAGAGTTTGGGATATTCTCAGGAAGTCTCATCCGCCTGCTTGGCGCAGCCCCTTCAGGCTGTCCAATTATGCTAGAAGCAGGAGGCACCCAAATCGGCCTTCGCAAAGAACAAGCTATCCAGATCAAAATCTCCCCACTTGACTAAAGCCCGATGTTTCGCCTTAGCAGGGAACCCGAACAGCGGAAAGTCGACCCTGTTTAATGAACTGACCGGACTACATCAAAAAACCGGCAATATTCCGGGCGTAACCGTCGAGAAAAAAAGCGGAAAATTTTATTTTAATGATCAACTTTTTCAAGTTGAAGATATTCCCGGCGTCTACAGTTTAAATGCACGTTCTGCCGACGAACTCGTAGCCACCTCCCTATTGCTCGACAATAGCGCGGATGCACCCGAATTTTATGTTTTTGTTGCCGACGCTACCCAGCTAAGAAAGAGTCTTTTTCTCTTCCTCCAGATGCAGGAAGCTGGTTGTTCGATGATTCTTGCCCTCAACATGCACGACCTGGCGGATAGGCGTGGCTTAAACATCGACAAAGATATTTTGGCCGAAGAACTTCAGGTTCCTGTTGTTCCGATTTCAGCCTCCAAAAAATTAGGCATTACTCAACTGCAGGAGACAATTGCTGGAATGCAAGAAATGCCAGAGCGAAAAAGAAAAACGCCGGTTAGCAGCAAAGCAGAAACATTATTTGAGCGTATTGATGCTTTATTGGAAAAAGCGCAGAAATGGGAAGCTGGCAAAGTGTACCAGCGCAGCAGCGATAAATGGGACCGTTACCTGCTCCATCCATTTTGGGGCTATGTCTTTTTCTTCTTTATCCTGTTCTTGCTTTTTCAGTCTGTATTTTATCTGGCAGATTATCCCAATCAATTGATTGAAAACATGTTTATCCAATTGGGTATTTGGCTGGAAGCAACTATATCTCCGGGGCCTATTAATGCTTTGGTGGTCAATGGCATCATCCCTGGCTTAAGCGGGGTACTCATGTTTTTACCTCAAATTGGATTATTATTCTTCTTCCTGATTATTCTGGAAGACAGTGGCTATATGGTTCGGGCCACCTTGCTTATGGATAAGGTAATGCGCCGTGCCGGATTAAATGGGCGATCGGTAATCCCAATGATCAGCGGAGTAGCTTGCGCCATCCCTGCCATCCTTGCCACACGAACTATATCACAACCACGCGACCGACTGATTACCATGTTTGTATTGCCCTTTATCAGTTGTTCTGCGCGACTTCCTGTATTCATCTTATTGGTAAGTCTGATATTGCCTAACGAGCATTTCTTGGGAATATTCAATTATCAAGGACTGGCCTTAACTGGTCTTTACCTTCTTGGATTTCTTGCAGCCTTTGGAACTGCCTGGCTATTAAACCGGGGGATGAAAAAGCAAAATCAGGATTTGTTTCTGATGGAAATCCCGGAATACCGCATGCCGCATTGGCCAGTTGTGCTCCGTCAGATTGGTAACCGCTGTATGACCTTTATCTCGGAAGCGGGTAAGGTAATTCTTGGAGTCAGTATTCTCCTCTGGGCCTTGTCCAACTATGGACCTGCCGATTTTACAACGAGCGCAGGTGAAGTACCTACTCCGCTGGAACAATCTTTTGCCGGCATTGGTGGTAAATTAATTGAACCTGCCATTGAACCTCTGGGCTATGATTGGAAGATTGGAATCGCTATTCTTTCCAGCTTTGCCGCCCGTGAAGTTTTTGTTGGCGCCATTTCTACCCTCTATCATTTAGATAATCCAGAAGATCAGCAAAGCATATTAGCGATACTTGGCAGGGAGGATGGAATAAGCGGACCAACGGCAGTATCCCTCTTGTTCTTTTACCTATTCGCTCTCCAATGTGCGAGCACTTTGGTGGTGATGAAAAGAGAAACTGGTGGATGGAAATGGCCCATTATCCAATTCTTTTTTATGGGCATAATGGCCTATTTAAGTGCCTTTGCGGCTTATCAGATATTGTCATAAGGAGACATTCCTGCTCAAATCTGGAATATTTCTGCCAAATTGAGGTCGGCAATTTTGTCAATATTTAGTCTTTAAAATATTTATCTCCCTGCAATTCAGGAGACGTATCAGATTCTCGTCATAATCTTACGATTTATCCACAGTTTGGTGGGATTTTTGATGTAAAAGGGGTTCGCATAATTTATCATACTATTCGAAGTCATACATGAGACAGCTTAAAATCAGCAAACAGTTTACCAACAGGGAAAACAAATCACTCGACAAGTACCTCAACGAAATCAGCAAAGTGCCAATGATCGACGCTCAAGAAGAGGTTGAACTGGCAAGAAGAATCAGAGAAGGTGATCAAGTTGCTTTGGAAAAGTTAGTGAATGCCAACTTGCGTTTCGTGGTATCTGTATCAAAGCAGTACCAAAACCAAGGGCTTACCTTAGGTGACCTGATTAATGAAGGCAACCTTGGCTTGATCAAGGCGGCAAAAAGATTTGATGAAACAAGAGGATTTAAGTTTATTTCTTACGCAGTTTGGTGGATTAGACAATCTATTCTGCAGGCTCTAGCCGAACAATCTAGGATCGTAAGACTTCCATTAAACAAAATTGGATCCATTAATAAAATAAACAAAATGTATGCCTTCTT
>JALRIQ010000345.1 GCA_023277325.1 Bacteroidia bacterium
TTCTGTAAAAGAAGCGGTAAAGAAAATGATTGCCGCCATCGAGGAAAAAGGATTCGGAAAAGGAAAAACCAATTACCGCCTGCGTGATGCCATTTTTGGCCGTCAGCGTTATTGGGGAGAACCTATCCCGGTGAAGTACAGCAACGGAATTCCAGAATCCCTGTCTGCCGACGAGTTGCCATTAATCCTTCCAGAGATTGATAAATTCTTACCAACGGAAGAGGGTGAACCTCCTTTAGCCAGAGCTAAGGATTGGGTATTTGAAACGACCACCATGCCAGGTTGGGCTGGCTCAAGCTGGTATTTCCTGCGTTATATGGATCCAAAAAACGCCGATGCACTTGCTGGTAAAGAAGCGTTAGACTACTGGAAAAATGTCGACCTCTATATCGGAGGAACAGAACACGCTACAGGTCACTTGCTTTATGCCCGTTTTTGGATGAAGTTTTTATACGACCTGGGTATTGTTTCTGAAGATGAGCCTTTCAAAAAGCTGATCAATCAAGGGATGATTCAGGGCTATTCTGCCGTTATCAATAAACTCCCTTCAAAAAATCAGACGCTCTATATCTCCAATGAATTGGCGAATGAATGGATCAAAAGCAACGAGTTGCCAACAGCATTAAAAGAAGCTGGTTTAACAGGTGTTTCTGCCTCTCAAATGATTCAGGAACGTATTGATGTCAAGTTAATCAAAGGAGAACATGAGTTGGATGTGCCTGGATTTCAGGCTTCTTTCCATTTCGAAAGCAATGGGGTATTTATCCAAAGTGGAAAAGTATTCCAGGTAGCACGTGAGGTAGAGAAAATGTCGAAACGCTGGTACAACGTAGTGAATCCGGATGAAATCTGTGACCATTACGGAGCAGATACCTTGCGCATGTACGAAATGTTCCTCGGTCCTTTGGAAATGGCCAAACCATGGAATACCAATGGTATTGAAGGTGTTTACCGTTTCCTCGGCAAGTTCTGGAAGCTGTATATCGATGAAAAAGGTGCTTCTAAAATCAGCAATGAAGCTGCCAGCAAAGAAGAGATGAAGGTCTTGCACAAGTCCATCAAAAAGGTGAAAGAAGACATTGAGAATTTCTCTTTCAACACCTCCATCTCCACCTTCATGATTACCTGCAACGAACTCTCGACGCTAAAATGCGCCAAACGTTCGGTATTGGTGCCTTTATTGATCATCATGGCACCGTTTGCCCCGCATATCACGGAGGAGCTCTGGCATGCCATCGGCAATGAAAGTTCTATCCATCAACAAAAATTCCCAGCCTTCGATGCCAGCTATTTGGTAGAGAGCAGTTTCAGCTACCCCATCTCCATCAATGGAAAAACCCGCACGCAGATTGACATGCCTTTGGACATGAGTCAGGAAGAAGCGCAGGCCATAGTGATGGAAAACGAAACCGTTCAAAAATGGATGGAAGGAAAGCCCTTACGGAAGTTCATTTTCGTGAAGGGACGGATTGTTAATGTGGTGATATAGTCGACGGTCTGTCTAAGCCTGAAATTGGCTGACAGTTTGGGGTATTGGGTCATAGGTTAGAGCTATTTCCAAAAACGAGATGACGAGTGACGGGATGAGGAGTGAGCGGATGGAGAGCTTAAGAGCCAACCTCGAAATCTCTCAACCTCGAAATCTCGCCAAGTCGCAATGTCGTAATGTCGACGAGTCGATTATTCACTGGCCGATTCCTTACCCGGAATCATGCTTACAATGATATTGATTCCTACAGAGGGCACATATGCTTTATCCCCTTTTGAAAAATAGGATGTAAGAGGAACGTTTACCAAAGGTTGAATATGGGCCTGGTACTTCGCATCGATGAGGTATTCAAGCCGTCCGCCGAGGTGGAGCTGCATGGAGAAGGGATTTCCTTCGTACACGTTGTTCAAACGAAAACGGTTTTTACCATCGAAACCAAAACCAC
>JALRIQ010000346.1 GCA_023277325.1 Bacteroidia bacterium
GGTCTTGATGACCGGTCTCGCCATTGGCCAGATCAATTCAGGTAGCGTTTTCCTGACCGGAATGGGAAGCATCAGCACATCCGGAGGGGAATCATCAACAACTGGTGGACCTACTACGGTTACCACAGAGGCAGATAAAAAGTTTAGTGGGGGCCTCGGATTTGGTGGAGGGTTTTTTATTAACCAAAACATCGCTATTGGAGCAAACATTATGTTCACTGGATCAAAAACGACACCTGCCGACACTGTAAATCCAGAAGTGAAAGAAAATTCAATGAATTTTGGTGTCTTTGCTCGCTATTACGTACCTATGGGCGATCGTTTTTATTTCCATGGTAACCTCGGATTTAATGCTGGTTCAGGAAGCAGCAAATTAACTCAAGGTGGCGTCGAAGTAGAGGGTCCAAAACTCAACTCCACTTCAATAGGTATCAGTCCAGGATTTACCTTTTTCCCATCAGAAAAAATCGCTATGGACATGAATTGGGGATTCCTCGGTTATTCAACAAACAAATCAGAATTTACAACAGGTCCATTGACAACTACGTCTAAGACAAATGGATTTGATGCGAATTTTAATCTTTCTACTGTAAGCTTCGGAATTCATTATTTCCTCCGTTAAGTAGAAAATCACTTTATAAAAAAGGCAGCTCTAGGGTTGCCTTTTTTTATTCCTTCCAAAGCCACGGATAAAGCACATACCCCAATAGGCTTAACATGAGGTAAAAGACAAACATCACAGCCAAATCATCATACATCAAAGAAACATCCAAACCATCCACAGCTGTTTTGCTGGCTTTCACTGCGATTAAAAGCAAGGGTATAAGAAGTGGAATACTCAATACAGGCATGATAAGATGGCCATTTCCGGTTTTAGATGAGATGGCGGAAACCATGGTTAATACCGATGAAAAGGAGGCGCTACCGAGGATGACTGCAAGAATAAACCAGCCCAAATGATCCGCTTGTTGTCCGAGTAAAACGCTGTAGGCGATAAAAACCAGCATTGAAATCAGGATCATCAATACCGAATTGTACAGAATTTTAGCAATCAGCAAACTTGCGGGATGCACCAGCTGATGGAGGTAAAGCATTTTGCCCTTACTCTCTTGTAAAAAGCTCTTGGCAATGGCGCTAACAGCCGAAAAAATCAGGATTACCCAATAAAGTGCGTTCCATGCGGGTTTGTCCAAATTATGCAGCGAAAGGTAGACAACATAGGTGGCTGCAACGGCATAAAGCAGGATACCTTGCACCGAAAATCGCTGCCTCCACTCCTGTTTTAGCTCTTTCATGAATAACCATCGTACCTGAACCCACTTCATGCCACCATTTTTTCTTAATTTCGAACGCCCAATTTTTAGCAAAACTATGTTATATCAACTGGAAAAACTGAACGAAGAGGAAAAAGAGCTGGTACTCAACGCTCCTGCCTACATTACGATTTTAATTGCTGGTGCTGATGATGATATCACCGACGCCGAAATAAAACGTTCTTTGGAATTGGTTCATATCAAAACCTATTCTGAATCCATCGATATCCGCGATATCTATGAAAAAATCGATACGGATTTCGAATCTCGCTTAAGCAACCTCATTCACAAGCTTCCATCTACTTTGGAGGAAAGAGAGACTGTGGTAATTGAAGCTTTGAGCAAACTCAATGCGATCTTCCGTAAAATGGACGAGCGTTTGAGCCACAAATACTACCTCAGCTTATTGAACTTTTCGGCATTCATCGCGCGTGCAGCTGGTGGTGTTTTCGGAATCGAACGCGTTTCTTTCCGTGAAGAAAAATTCGTGAAGCTTCCAATGATCCAAGATCCGAACCCAGTAGCATGAAAAAACTTCTCATAGCCAATCGTGGTGAAATTGCTTTGCGTGTAATGCGCACGGCAAAAGAAATGGGCATCAAGACGGTTGCCGTGTATTCGGAAGCCGACCGTCAGGCCAAGCATGTACGTTTTGCGGATGAGGCCGTATTACTCGGTCCTCCTCCATCGAATCAATCGTATTTGCTCGGCGATAAAATCCTGAAAATCTGCAAAGATCTTGGGGTTGATGCCATTCATCCTGGCTATGGATTTTTATCTGAAAATGCAGGCTTTGCGCGAAAAGTAAAAGATGCAGGAATCACCTTCGTAGGACCAAGTCCTGAAGCCATGGAGGTGATGGGCTCTAAACTTGGCGCCAAAGAAGCGGTAAAGGCTTACGGAGTGCCAATGGTTCCTGGTCTCGACCATGCCATTTCTGATATCGAAGAAGCCAAGAAAATTGCCCTGGAAGTGGGCTACCCTATCCTTATCAAAGCCTCTGCCGGAGGTGGCGGTAAAGGAATGCGCGTAGTGAATGACCCGGCTGAATTTGAAGAGCAAATGAAGCTGGCTGTTTCCGAAGCAACTGCTTCATTTGGAGACGGAGCCGTATTCATTGAAAAATATGTGGGCTCACCACGCCATATCGAAATCCAGATATTGGGCGACAATACCGGAAATATTGTTTACCTCTTCGAACGCGAATGTTCGATTCAGCGACGCCATCAGAAATTGGTGGAAGAAGCTCCATCCGCCATCCTTACCCCGGAGATGCGCAAGCAGATGGGTGAGGCGGCAGTGAATGTGGCCAAAGCTTGTAACTATACTGGTGCAGGTACCGTAGAATTTCTGGTGGATGAAAACATGAATTTCTACTTCCTGGAAATGAATACCCGTCTGCAGGTAGAGCATCCCGTTACCGAAATGATTACCGGACTCGACCTTGTTCGCGAACAAATACGCATTGCCGATGGAGAAGAATTGGGCTATACGCAAGAAGACCTGGCCATCAATGGTCATGCGATTGAAGCACGTATCAATGCTGAAAACCCAGATAACAACTTCTTGCCCGCCACAGGTACGCTAAACGTTTACCGCACGCCAACTCACAGCGAGTTTAGTGTGTCGGATGTGCGCGTGGATGATGGGGTACGCGAAGGTGATGTCATCAGCCCTTACTATGACTCGATGATTGCC
>JALRIQ010000347.1 GCA_023277325.1 Bacteroidia bacterium
GCAGAGAGCCTAATTAATGACTTCCTACTTTCCCGGCTTTGGCCTCAGTTAGGGAGAACAGAATGCTTTCTTGTCTTGCCTTATATCCCGAAACGATGCGGTGTAGATGAGCAGATCTTTTAACCCGCGTTGTGGAATAAAAGAATGACTTGGTCCATTTGCGAAGAAATAAGGAAGCCGCGAAAACAAGTGCGGCTGGGGGTCCACGAAAAGAGCGGAGTCTTAAAAATTTATACTATGTTTATCTTTTTATTTATTCATCCATAGAACCCTAAAAAAATGAAACTCCTTAGCAGCAGCCTCCTCCTCCTTCTAATTCTAAGTGCGTGTTCCACTGCGACACAATTCAATACGGTAAACATTGCCGACAAATACACCCTGGATATTCCTGATTACCTCACCAAGACCGATGACTTGAATGATGATGCCAGTCTGCAATACCAAAATGTAATCCGCGAATGTTACACCATCGTTATCGACGAAAGCAAACAAGAACTGTATGATGTTATTGCGGCATCCTTAGAGCTGAGTGAATATCCACAAAGTATGGAAGGCTATTGCGCACTCATCCTACATGGAATGCTCGATGGAGGGGGCATGACGGATTATAAATTGGAAAAGAACCAAACGATCAACGGACTTCCTGCTCAATTCCTTTCTGCGACTTTGGAAGTTGAAGGCTTACAAGTTTTTTATAAGATTGCCATGATTGAAGGTAAAAAAGATTTTTACCAAATCATGACCTGGACACTTGCCAGCAATGCCGAGAAACAAGAAGCGGATATGGATGCTATCCTTCGTTCCTTCAAAGAACTCTAATACCGAATGGCCTGAGGCGCTAATTGCGGTGCTATTTAATTTCCCGATATTCGCCTCATGACCCAAAGAATCCTTCTAACAGTCCTTTTTTTCCTAAGCTATGGTTCGTGGTCTATGGTCCATGGTCAAAACAACGATAGCTTAGTTATTGAGGATACCCTCGTTCAGGCAGAACCGCATATCGAGCCGCTGATTGAAATCGCTGCTGTTGGCGATATCATGTTGGGCACGAACTATCCTGATGCCCATTACCTGCCTCCTCATGATGGCAAATACCTGCTGGACTCTGTCAAAGAATACCTGCAAAGCGCTACCCTCACCTTTGGGAATATGGAAGGCACCTACCTCAATGGCGATGGACCCACCTCCAAACGCTGTAAGGATCCTAAAAAATGCTATGCCTTTCGTTCGCCAGAACATTACCTCGGTTATGTGGCCGATGCCGGCTTCGACTTAATCAGCCTGGCCAATAACCACAGTGGCGACTTCGGACCAGAAGGTCGTACAAGGACCATGGAGCTTGCAGATAGCCTCGGACTCACCTATGCCGGACTCCTTTCTTGTCCGTACGCCGTAGTGGAGCGAGAAGGCATTCGTTATGGATTTGCCGCTTTTGCTCCCAATAGTGGCTGTATACAACTCAACGACCTGGAAATGGCCACCGGCATTGTCGATCACTTGGATTCCATCTGCGATATCATCATTATCTCCTTTCATGGAGGGGCTGAAGGAAGCAAATACCAGCATGTAGCCCAGGGAACCGAAACCTTCCTGGGAGAAAACAGAGGTGACCTTCGCCTGTTTACCCATACCCTTATCGACCATGGAGCGGATGTTATCCTTGGCCATGGACCCCATGTTACCCGCGGTATGGAAATCTATAAAAACCGCCTTATTGCTTATAGCCTGGGGAATTTTGCAACCTACGAGCGGTTTAACTTATCTGGTCCGAATGGCGTTTGTCCTCTGTTAAAATTTCAGATCGACGCTTCGGGGCAGTTTCTTCAGGGGCAGATTATTCCGATACAGCAGGTGGGCGAAGGAATTCCAATGCTTGACCCAGCAAAACGGGTGATCAGCATCATGCAAAATTTGAGTTCGCAGGATTTTCCAGATACTGCTCCACGCATTACGGATGAAGGCTTGATCCTGACTAATAGATGATACGTCGACCGCTAAGGTAGCGCGCTTTATAGTACGCCGACGACTCCAGCTCTTCAAAACAGATTCCCCGATTTACGGAGGCATGGATGAATATGATGCTAAATCCGTCGTTCTGCACCACCATACCGACATGCCCAACATATTTACTTTTGGCATTTCTCCCTTTAAAGAAGATGAGGTCGCCAGGTTGCAGGTCTTTTTTATTCTTGACTGGTTTACCCTGTTTGGCCATGGCGGCTGAAGAATGCGGCAATTCGTAGCCGTAGGTGGCAAATATTTTTTGGATGAAACCCGAACAATCGAAGCAATTGCGGTTAATGCCCCCCCTGCAATATCCCACTCCCAGATAGCTGGAAGCTTTTTGCAGCATGGAATCGATGCGCATTTCTCTTGCCACGCGCGACACAGAATCAGGCTCAGCCTGAACAAAAGCCCCTGGTAGCAAGAATAAAAAGAAAAGAAGCAAGCGTTTCATCAATTCCAAAGCAAGTTACAAAAGCATTTTATAGCACTGAAGTTTATGACTAAGTTTGTCATGTCAGCAAATGTCATGCTAGCTTCACTACTCAAGGAACAACGAATAGAAAATAATCTCAGTATTGCAGAGGTAGCAGTTCGCACCCGACTGGATCCGAGCCTGATCTCGCGATTCGAAAGTGGCAAGCGCTTACCTACCCGAGATCATATACAACGTTTGTCTGCCGCCCTCCTGCTCGACGAGGAAGCGCTTATGGTTTCCTGGCTGGTAGAGAAGTTAAACAAGGTATTGGATGAAGAGAAGCGTGAGGAGCTTCGCCAAAAAGCCCTCGACATTGTAAATGGAAATATGAATCACGAAAAGCTTTTCGCACCCAAAACATCGAAGATTGCCCTGAGCCAGGAAAAAATCATTAATAATGCGCTGATAGCATTGGAGCAACTCCGTGCGCATGAACCCGAGAATTGGAAACGCATTTGCGCCAGAGGCAAATTACGCCTTACCCGCGATCTCTGTGCTTTATCTGGTAATCCATGGGAAGAGACCGCCTTGCAATCTGTTATTGAGGAAGGAAAGACCCAGCCGAATATAGATTTTCAGGCACACCTTCAACTGCATGGTATGCACGAAGTATTAAGTCGGGTGGAAGAACAAGGCAAAAGTGCCTCTGCACAAGAAATTCATGCGACCATCAAACGCCTCTACCCCAAATGGAAAGAAAGCCACTGGGTGCATGAAACATTCTCCCTGGCCCATTTGGCCCAAGTATGGAAAGAAGTACAGGAGAACTACCCCAATGATTCAGCCCTGGCCTGGCTTGTCGTTAGTATCCATCTAAATCACAATGGATTCCCTTTCTTTTCCCTCTCCAAAAAACCAATAAACGATGAAGAGGATATGATCTATCTCTCCGAATACCTCGGCGATTGGCTCCTCACTGAAATTCGAAGAGTTGTTTAAAACGACTTCACGACGGTTCGACTTGACGACGGTACGACAATCAAATACCCCGTCATCCTGAGCCTGCCGAAGGACTGCCGAAGTACTCTTTCATCAATTCATCACCTCCTGAAAGATCTCCCATCATGGCAATTACTCAATTCCCTAAGCACATCTAATTCACCAGTGATTAAGGCCTCTTTTTTCTTGCGGCTCCAACCTTTCAATTGCTTTTCTCGTGCTATGGCCTGTTCCGGACTTTGATAAGATTCATGATACAATAAGACCACCGGTAACCTGGTACTGGTGTACCCTTCAACTAACCCTTGATTATGTTGCTCAATTCTATGCTGGATGTCATTTGTCACTCCAACGTAATAAGATTCGTCGCGGCAAAGGACTATGTATACGTACATCTGTTTCATAGTTCAATTTATAGACGACCTACTTGGGCTGAAAGCACGTGGCTACAATTTGACCATATGGTGACTTAATTTTTGCAGTGGTTAGACGGAGGTGCAGAGTTAATCTGACGAGCCCTTCGGCAAGCTCAGGGTGACGGAGGTTGAAGGAAAAAGCTAGCTTCGGTTATTCCAAACCTAAGGACTTAATAATATGCTCTACCTGATAAAGTTCCACAGGATCGAAAGTGGTTTTCAGCGTGGCCCCGTACATTTTAGCCATGCCTTGATAGAAGATGCTGGTGAAGGGATTGGTATATTCATCCAGGATTTCGTAGGAGGTTCTTCCTGTTTCCCGGTGAATGAGTTTGATGAGCAATTTCCCCTGATCGATGGTTAAGTTCTTCAGGTCGTCCATAAACTGCTCTTTTACAGC
>JALRIQ010000348.1 GCA_023277325.1 Bacteroidia bacterium
GGTGAGTGGCGCCAGCAAAGGAATAGGAAAGGCCATTGTGAAAAAGTTTTTTAAAGCAGGATTTGATGTAGCCTTTTGTGCACGGGATAATAAGGCGCTGAATCAGTTCAAAAATGAACTGGAGGCAATCAGTGAGGACCAAAAGATTCTTGCCATAGCCTGTGATGTTTCGGATAAAGAAGCGGTGCAGTGGTTTGCCGAACAAGTGGCTTTTGAATTTGAGGAAATTGATGTGTTGGTGAATAATGCAGGCATATTCCTCCCTGGAAAAATAAGCGAAGAAGAAGATGAGGTCTTTGAAAAAACCATGCATACCAATTTATTCTCTTCCTATTACTTAACCCGCGCTTTATTGCCTTGTATGAAAGGCCTTGATCATGCGCATATTTTTACGCTTTGTTCTACTGCAAGTATAACGGCCTATGCAAATGGAGGAAGCTATTGCATCAGCAAATTTGCTTTATTGGGCATGACCAAAGTATTGAGAGAAGAACTAAAACCAGAAGGCATAGCGGTAAGTGCCATCCTTCCCGGAGCTACCATTACCGCTTCTTGGGAAGGAACCGAACTCCCCGAAACCCGCTTTATTGACCCGGCACAGGTAGCGGATACCATTTGGCATACTTACCAATTATCGCCACGCACGGTCATCGAAGAAGTAGTAGTTCGACCAATGTTAGGAGATTTAGGCTAATGCTTGCAAGTGCTTAAAAAGACTTTTGAAATAAATTTTTATCAGCGTGCAGCCTAATAGCAGGTCTTCTGTCTTTCCAATTAGAATAGAGAACATAAGATTTTTTTAACCTTTCATGAGTTTCTCCTTATTCTTCTTATTTTTGAAAAATTTTATTTAAAAAGAACAAATGAAAAAGAGACTTTTACTCGCAGTTCTTGTAGGGGCAACTGGGATGACAGCAATGGCTCAATCTCCTGTACAACTAGATCCTAAACTCCAAGGCATTAATCCAACTCCTTACGTTTCACCTTCAGGTTCACAAACCCAAGGAAAAAGAATCGTAAATGATTGGTTCAACTTTATTGATGCGTCTGACGCGGACAATGGTGGTGCAATCAGCTACACCATTTACAACAACAACGCAATGTTCCCAGATTCAACTGTTTACCAAAGCTACGGCGACGGTGCAGGTGGAACTATCTTGGGTTCAGTAGCACGTCACAACGTTGGTCAAATGTTTGACCCTAAGTCATTCTACTATACTGACCTTTTGAATGAGTTCAACCCATACACTGTTGACTCCATCGCTTTCGCTTACCGTTATAACCACGTTATTGATGGTTCTGTAGATACTTTGCTATTCCAAGTATTCTATGATGATGCAGTACGTGTTGGTAACCTTGTAGATCAAAACGGAACCGTGCTTGAAGCTACTGCATGGATTCTTTACGACCGTGTTAATGGTAAAGGTGCTAATGCGAAACAAGAATGGACCGTTACTCTTGATAAATCAGATACAAGTTGGGCAGGATTCAACACTGTTGGTTTGAAACTTCCTAATCCTGTTTCTATCAACCCTGACGGATTGATCGCGGTTGCTTACAAATTCATCCCAGGATACGCTTATAACGTAGGTGATACTCTAGATCATACTTGGGAGAATCCAGAAGTAGCAAACAAAATCAACCAATTCCAACCACTTGTTGCTACAGATAACGCTAAAACTGAAGAAGATTCTTATAACCATGGATTGAGCGTTCGTAGATTCAACAAATATGGTGCTGCTGGCGATAGCTGGGGCGAAGAATTCATCCCAGGTGATGCATGGAATAACTCTACTGAGTATATCTATATCAGCTTCAAAATTTCTTCTCCAAACGTAGGGATCAATCCTATCGCTGAGAACACTGCAGCTGTATATCCTAACCCTAGCATGGGTAGCGAGTCAGTAAACATTTCATTTACCTTGAACGAAAACACCAACGTTTCTGTAGAAGTTTATGACCTTCTTGGAAACAAAGTTCAAACTGTTATGAACGGTGCTGTTGAAGCAGGTGAGCAAATTGCTACTGTTGATGCATCTTCATTAAACGCGGGTATCTATATCTACAGCATCAAAGCTGGAGACCAAGTTCTTACTGGTAAAATAAGCATTGTAAAATAATTCATCACTTCATGTGATTTTAAAAGGCCCCTTGTGGGCCTTTTTTTATGCTATTCTCAGATGGTTGCTAATCCTCCTTCTTCATCGATGCTACCTTCACGGTAACCATTGTCGCGCTAGCTTTCGCAATGAGAATGGATTCTTTATCGGGATAAACTCCCCAGACTTCACTTTCACAAAAGTGCAAGAGTTTGCCTGTTTTAATGACCCAGCCTTTTGCGATAAATTTTGGCGCATTGCCGGGATTCAGGTAGGATACTCTCAAATCACCAGTAACTACTACTTCATCTTCTGCTACCAAACTATAGGCAGCAAATCCCGCGCTTACATCGCATAATGTTGCGGTAACTCCTCCATGCAAAAATCCATTTTGTTGCTGCAGGTAATCGTGGAAATTCACTTCAGCGATTACATCACCGGCTTCGATATGGGTGAGTGTCATATCGAGGTGATTCATAAATTGCTGTTTTTTCAGTTTCTCGCGGGTATGCTCTCGAAAGTTAGGATTCTTTACTTCAAATTTATTCATGATTAAGGCAATGGATTTCCGGGCTGCAAGGTATGAAAACCCACGAAACTCATGCCTTCTTTGGGCACATAAACTTGAATTGGATGATCCTGAGAAACCGCTGGTCCGAAGGTGCGCAAAACCACACTCTGTGCACCCGTAGGCAAATTCGTTCGGGTATAGCTGATTTGATGTGGCATGGATTCCCAAGAACGGGTATCCGCTTGTTCAGTAATCATATTGAGGAGTCCTAAAGCAGCTCCAGCCTCTGGATTTTCTTTCCGTAATTGGTATTCAGAAGCTTTTTTAAGTGCCAAGCGAGCAAGGGTCTTCCCTATTTCTTTGAGGAATCTATCGCTTAATTCCTTGTGGGCAATCTGACTTACATCTTCCGCCAACTCCAACGGAATTGTCGCTCCATTCGCCTCCAATTCTGCGCCATGAAAAAACGCACCGCGCGTGAAGTATTTTGGAAATGTAGCTCGAACAAATTCAATATTGCTGAATGCGCTGCCGTCCGCCGTATGGTCTGTTCCGATAAATACAGGAATTGTATACCCGTATTGATTATTGGTAAACAGCACCCAACCGGCACCTTTTCCGCGAATGATGGTAAAGTCGAGACTAATCTCCTCTTTTACTGGCGACAAACCATTGTTCCAGAAAAAAACGGTATTGCCTCCATATTTGGGTGTGTTTCTATCAAATGAAACTCCCAACTCCTTTTCATAACGCGCTAAATCA
>JALRIQ010000349.1 GCA_023277325.1 Bacteroidia bacterium
AATCGTTTTAACCAAAAGAGGAAATGGTTCTGCTACCGAAATTGAGCTGGCAGGATTTCCGCATCATTCGTTGGATACCTATTTACCGAAACTGGTAAGGGCAGGTCAGCGTGTGGCCATTTGCGATCAGCTGGAGGATCCCAAAATGACCAAATCCATCGTTAAACGGGGGGTAACCGAATTGGTCACGCCGGGAGTTTCATATAACGATAAGGTATTGGATGCACGGCGGAATAATTTCCTCTGCGCACTGCACCAGGAAAAAGGGCGTTTCGGATTGGCTTTTTTGGATATCTCCACAGGCGAGTTTTTTATCGCTGAAGGATTGGCTGATGCAGCGGATAAATTGCTGCAGAGCCTTGCTCCAAGCGAGGTGCTCATCAATAAAAAGTTTCGCAATGATTTTGCCCAGATTTTTGGCGAATCCTGGTATACCTATGCATTAGATGAATGGGTGTTTGGCGCAGACTTTAGCAGCGAAAAACTCAATGCGCATTTTAAAGTCAAGTCATTAAAAGGCTTTGGGGTGCAGGATTTACCCCTCGGTAACATTGCTGCCGGGGCCTGTTTGCATTATTTGGAGGCGACCCACCACGATGCAATAGGACATATCACCAATTTATCGCGCCTCGATCAAGTCAACTATGTATGGCTGGATCGTTTTACCATCCGAAACCTGGAATTGATTTCGACAGCCCAGGAGGGAGGAACGAGTCTGCTCGATGTTCTGGATAAGAACATTACTCCGATGGGCTCTCGCTTGCTGCGTAAATGGCTGCTTATGCCGCTCAGAGAGAAAAAGGCCATCGATGCACGATTGGCTATGGTGCAAGAGCTTATCGACGATACAAAAGGAAGTACCGCCATTGCACAACAACTCCAGGAAATAGGGGATTTGGAAAGACTACTTTCTAAAATAGCGCTGAACAAAGCGACTCCGCGTGAAATGATTCAGCTCAAGAAATCCTTGCTGGCCATTCTTCCAATCAAAAAGCTTTTGGAACAAAATACAGGAGCCTTAAAGGACCTGGGAGAAAAGCTGAATCCATGCGATGAGTTATTGGTGTGCTTGGATGTCCAATTGAATGAAGAAGCACCCGCCCAATTTGGCAAAGGAGAGGTCATTAAAAAGGGGGTGAGCGCCGAGCTGGATGAGTTGAGGGAGATCGCCTATAATGGCAAAGACTACCTGGCATCCATCCAAAAAAGAGAAAGTGAACGCACGGGAATCACTTCGCTGAAAATTGCCTTCAATAATGTGTTTGGCTATTACCTGGAAGTAAGCAATACCCATAAAGATAAAGTTCCAGCCGAGTGGATACGCAAGCAGACTTTGGTGAATGCGGAAAGGTATATCACCGAAGAGCTGAAGACCTATGAGGAGAAAATCATGGGGGCTGAGGATAAGATTGGCGTATTGGAAAGTCAGTTATATCAAGAGATACTCGCCTTTGCAGCAGGCTTTATTGCTGAACTGCAAGCCAATGCCCAGCAGATTGCACGTTTGGATTGCCTGATGTGTTTCAGTCAGCTGGCTAAAGATTACCAATACTGCCGACCAGAAATTACAGAAGACCATGAGTTGAGCCTTCTGGAATGCCGTCACCCAGTGATTGAGCGCAAACTCAAACCCGGCGAGAACTATATTCCGAACGACCTCTACCTCAATAATAGCTCGCAGCAGTTGATCATACTAACCGGCCCGAACATGTCGGGTAAGTCGGCCATACTGCGCCAAACTGCCTTGTCCGTTATCATGGCCCAGATGGGTTGTTTTGTGCCGGCAAAGAAAGCGGTGATTGGTTTGGTAGATAAGGTATTTACCCGTGTGGGAGCTTCCGATAACTTATCAGGAGGAGAATCAACCTTTATGGTAGAAATGATGGAAACGGCATCCATCCTGAATAACCTAAGTGCCCGTAGCTTGATTCTTTTGGATGAAATCGGACGAGGAACTTCTACCTACGATGGTGTTTCCCTGGCATGGTCGATTTCTGAGTTTATTGCGTCACACGAGCATAAGCCAAAAACCATGTTTGCTACCCACTACCATGAGCTCAATGAGTTAGAAGCCAAGATGGAAGGGGTGGCAAATTATCATGTGAGTGTTAAGGAAACGGACGGTAATATTCTCTTTTTAAGGAAGATGAAACCCGGAGGGAGCGAACATAGCTTCGGTATCCATGTGGCCCGTATGGCAGGAGTACCTGCTAAGGTGCTTGCCCGCGCCGAATCTATCCTTACCCGCTTAGAAGCCGACCGTTCTGAGATAAGCGGACGAAAAACCCTGAAGAAGGTGGCAGACACCATCCAACTCTCCATGTTCCAAATGGAAGACCCTAAACTCAAAGAAGTGATTCAACACCTGCAAGCTGTTGACGTGAACACATTAACACCAATTGAAGCCTTAATGAAGCTGAATGAGGTGAAGTTGATGTTAGGGGAGTAAGTGAAATCATAAGCAAGGGTAGCTTACGCCTGACTTGATGAGGGGATAAGGGGATTGTGTCTCGTGGAGTTGTGGAGCTTTACATATGTTGAACCCAAAAAAACAAAAAAGCGAAGAAAAATCGCTCTCGCTTTCTTTCTCCGCTCTGATTTGTGCTCGGGATGGGAATCGAACCCACACTACCATTACTGATAACGGGATTTTAAGTCCCGCGCGTCTACCTATTCCGCCACCCGAGCCCGGGTGTAAAGGTTTCCCT
>JALRIQ010000350.1 GCA_023277325.1 Bacteroidia bacterium
GCCAGCGGAACCGCACCAACTTATGATTTACCGAACGCACTAGCTCTGCGTCTAGCTCGGAACCATCCCATTGAAAAACAGAATTTCCAGAATGCACATTTACATCATCACAAAACCATTCAGATAAGCCTGATGGAGTGCTGAGGTAATTAAAAAGGATATTGGGAGAAGATTTAACTTCTAACTCTAGGGTGAACTTTACTCTCTTGGACATCGTACTTGATTAAGCCCTTAAATATTAGCATCCACGGTACAAAAATCCTTGGCAAAGAGCGATTGTTGACCAGAACAGGGATACCTTCTGAGCAAATATATATTTTTGCATGAAATATCAAACATTTGTGATAAAAGCAATCCTTCGTCAAAATCTGTGGTTTGTACTTCCCTACTTGCTCCTCCTTCTGGGGAGCAGCATCTATCTTTCGATGAATGGGAAAGGAGCCATGGTGCTATTGCTCGACACCCATGCCCAAAAAACCCTGGATTGGTTCTTTGTATTTTATACCCACCTCGGCGACGGTTTATTTGCGCTTTTCACGGTATTGCTTTTTCTATTCATCAATAAAAAACAAGCATTAACACTGGCTATTGGATTAATCCTTAGCGGACTCATTGCCCAATTACTCAAACATACCATTGGTATTGAACATCATCGCCCTTCCCTCTTTTTCGAAGGCATTCATTCTTTTCGCGATATTGAATATTTAGTCCGCCACCTGCATCATTCCATGCCATCCGGACATACTGCATCGGCTTTCTGTTTGTTTTTTACGCTTGCTTTGATGAGCGAAAAGAAAACCTATGGCTACCTCTTTTTTTGCATGGCCTTGTTGGTTGGGATATCAAGGATGTACCTTGCCCAACACTTTTTGGAAGATGTCGTAGCAGGAAGCTTCCTTGGAACTATGGTAGCCTTGTTCGTTTATACCATGGCCAATAAATGGTTTTCAAATGCCAAGTGGAATAAACCTCTAATCCCGGTTCAATGAGTCAGAATTTACGTGCAAGTTTATTGATCAGCGGATTGGCCCTATTGATTTATCTCCCTTTTTTGGGAGCTGTTCACCTCTTCGATTGGGATGAAATCAACTTCGCTGAATCGGCACGTGAAATGCTGCTGACGCAAGAATATTTTCAAGTTCAAATCAATTATATGCCCTTTTGGGAGAAGCCGCCCCTCTTTATATGGATGCAGGCTTTTTCTATGAAGATTTTTGGCCTCAATGAGTTTGCGGCGCGCTTCCCCAATGTAATTTGTGGGGTGTTGACCTTACTACTCATCTACCACCTGGGTTCAAACCATTTCAATGAGCGCACAGGTTGGTATTGGGTTTTGGCCTATGCGGGCTCGATGACTCCACAGCTTTATTTTAAAACCGGCATCATCGACCCCTTCTTTAACCTGTTTATATTCCTGAGCATTGTGATGATTGCGCAGGCGGCCATGCTGGATAAGAAGAAGCGCAAGGGCATTTATTTCCTCGGTGGATTATTCCTCGGACTAGCGCTGCTCACCAAAGGGCCCGTTTCTGTTATTGTTGTTGCCCTGTGTATCGCGGTGGTTTTGCTACTACGCTCCTTCCGCTTTTATTTCGATTTGTTGGATGTACTACTCTTTAGTCTGAGCACCTTGATGGTTTCCTTTGCCTGGTACGGCGTCGAGTTTCTGCGCCACGGCATGTGGTTTTTTCAGGAGTTTATCCGCTACCAGCAAGAGCTCGCTTCGCAGTCGGTAGCCAGTCATGGACAACCCTGGTATTACCATCCCGTAGTTCTGCTTATCGGCGCATTTCCGGCTTCTGTCATTGCCTTACGTGCCTTTGGTGAAAACCTCACCTGGAATGAGGACCAAAAGAATTTCCGCAATTGGATGGCGGTTTTGTTTTGGGTGGTATTGATTCTCTTCTCCATGGTGAAGACCAAAATCATTCATTACTCTTCACTCTGTTATTTGCCGCTTACCTTTTTAGCCGCTTTGGTGATGGAAAGCTGTCATGTGCAACGCATCCAATACCGAAGAAGCAATGCGGTGATCGCGGCCTTAATCGGATTTACCGTGGCCATTACCTTCTTTGCTATCCCTCTATTATTGGGCACTTCCCTCAAAACGGATTTTATCGCCAGCTTGCGCGACCCTTTCGCTGCGGCTAACCTGAAACAAGACGTATCCTGGCCTTGGTATACTTTCCTCGCTGGCATTTTCATGTTCATCAGCACCCTACTGGCTGCACGTTGGTTATGGAACAGGGAACTAAAAAAAGCCTTTCCTATGCTCTTTGGAGGCACGCTTATCGCCTTGCAGCTATTTTTGCTACTGGGAGTGCCACGCCTCGAAAAATACACGCAAGGGCCCGCTATTGAGTTTTTGGAGCAGGTTCAGTCGGAGAATGCCTATGTTGAAACCCTCGGCTATAAAAGCTATGCGCAATACTTTTATGGAAAGATGATGCCTGTGGAAGACACGACGTCCCTGCGCATCTACTGCGACACCACTTTATACCGTTATGAAGGACAGGCTTCCCGAGACATTCCTAACCAGCAATTCAAAGGGTGGTTAATGCATGGAAAAATAGACCGTCCGGCTTATTTCATTTCAAAAATTCAGAGCCGAGAAGTTTTCGAGCCACAAGAGACTTTGGAAGTAATTGGTGAAAAAGGAGGGTTCGTCTTTTATAAACGCGTGAACTAACGCACCCGAATGGTTTTCCCTGCGCGGATTGTTGTGCCGCGCATTCCATTTAAACGCTGAATAGCACGAACACTGGTACCGTATCTTCGAGCGATATGGCCTAAGGTTTCCCCTGATTTCACCTTGTGGTATTTCGCCGCATTGATACGTTTTACCTCTTTGATGTGATCAAATAAGTTCATGTCGACATACACCGAATCCGACTTAAGGGTATTGGTAGAGAAATCAATAATCTTCTCCGCATTGAAGGCCACTCCCTTATACCGTATCTCAAAATGCAAATGGGGTCCGGTTGATCGGCCCGTGCTGCCACCAAGACCAATAGGCTCACCAGCGCGAATACTCATGCCGGGAACGACCAACAATTTGCTAAAATGCGCATAGATGGTTTCCAATCCGTTATAGTGACGAACCACCACCACATAGCCATAGGATTTACTGTACTGTGCGATACGCACCACCCCATCAAAAATGGAATAAACCGGGTCGCCAGTAGTAAGCTTGAGATCAGTACCATAATGGAATTTATACCTTCTTCCCCAGCGTCGGATACCAAAATCACTGGTAATGCTACCTGCCGTAGGTGGATGGAAAAAACAATCCTCTCCATCTGTTAAGATCAATAAAGTGCTATCGGCAATCGAATCAATCTTTTGCTCATAGGGATGAATTTTCTTCATGTCCCATTTGTCGTAAGATTCCATAGCCGGCACATTGGCGGTATCAAAATAATACCCTACTTCATGCAAGAAATCTTCCAGGTAATTATCCGCTAGTATGTCTTCCGTGTCTGCCGTATCCACCACCAACGAATCATTCATTTCGGTTTCATCCTCTTCGTACTCATCGTCGGTAACTTCTTGAGCGAAGGACCACTGACAAAGGAATAAAGCAAAGGAAAGGATGAGTATTTTCTTCAATGTGGTATTCAATTAATTCGTTGGATTTGCGAGTAGCCGAAGCGCCTCTTTTTTGTCATTTTCGAGTTGAGCACGTAATGCCTCCACCGACTCAAAGCGCATTTCATCGCGCAGTCGGAAGTGGAATACTACCTCAATTTCCTCGCCATAAATGTTCTCCGAGAAAGAAAAAATATGGGCTTCAAAAGCATGGGCTCTTTCCTGAAAAGTAGGTTGGGATCCGATATTCACCATGCCTTGGTAACGCTGTCCTTTCACCAATACCTCAACAGCATAAACGCCGTCGCCAGGAATTAATTTATAGGCGGCATCCACATGGATATTGGCCGTAGGGAAACCGATGCCTGCTCCCTTTTTATGACCATGCACCACTTTACCTTGAGCGCGGTAAGAGTATCCAAGGAATGTATTTGCAGTGGCCAAATCTCCAGCCATCAATGCCTGCCGAATCTTGGTAGAACTGATGGTAACCGCCTCTATATCTTCCGCAGAAATTTCTTCCACGCGGAAATTATACACATTCGCCAGTTGACTCAGCTCCTGGAAAGAACCTTCGCGGTTTTTACCAAAGCGATGATCATAGCCCACCACCATCATCTTGGTGCCAATTCCATCCAATAAGATGGTTTGAACAAACTCCTCGGCAGTGAGTCGGCTGAATGTTTTGGTAAAAGGAAGGATAAGCAAATGGTCAATACCCAGCTGTTCGAGGTGGGCAATTTTTTCTTCGATGGTTTCGAGTAGCTTTAAGCCGTTATCGTCGGGTTGAAGCACTAGACGTGGATGCGGAAAAAAGGTAAGCAATACCGTTTCTCCCCCTTCCATGGCTGCCAAATTTTTAAGCTGACGAAGAATCTTTTGATGCCCAAGATGCACCCCGTCAAAGGTTCCCTGAGTAACAATGGCGCTTTCTAGTGGAGTAAATTCTTCGAGGCTACGGTAAACTTTCATGCATCTGCTCTTTGCGCACGGATGGCTTCTATCAGTTCATTCAGGTTCCACGCATTATCAAGTCGGTGTTCGCCGATTCGGGTGCGTACCAGACGCGATAGATGCGCCCCATTATTCAAGGCTTTTCCAAGGTCGTGCGCCAGACTGCGAATATACGTTCCTTTGCTGCATACTACCCGAAAATCTACCTCGGGAAATTCGATTCGGGTGAATTCAAATACTTTCACCTCCACCTCGCGTGGCTCCATTTTTACCTCTTTGCCTTTACGGGCTAAACTGTATGCCCGCTGACCGTTAATTTTCACAGCAGAATAAGCAGGAGGAACTTGTTGGATGACTCCGGTAAACTGCTCTGCAGCTTCCTTTAAGTCCGCTTCATTCAGTCCATCAATAGGAAATTTTTCATGAATATCGGATTCTGCATCGTAGCTAAATGTGCTTGCACCAAAATGGATAGTCCCTTCGTATTCCTTCTCTTCGGCCATAAACGACTCGATGCGCTTCGTCCATTTACCCGTGCATAGAATAAGGAGTCCGGTAGCCATCGGGTCGAGGGTGCCAGCATGACCAACTTTTTTGATTCGGATGGCATTGCGCACTTTGGCCACTACATCGAAGGAAGTCCAATCTTTGGGCTTATCAATCAAGAGCAACTCACCTTCGGAAAAATCCTGAAAACTCATACCATTTGTAAATCATAGCCCATGGCGATAAGAAGAAGAATCACTCCACCCAGAATAATTCGGTACCAGCCAAAAATGCGGAAACCGTTTTGGGTAACATAGCCTATAAAGCCTTTGATGGCTAACAGTGCCACAACGAAGGCAACTGCATTTCCGATGAGCATTGGGGATAGATGTTCTTCTTGAAAACCAAACTCCTTGTGGAATTTATACATCTTATACACCGTCGCAGCGAACATGGTCGGAACAGCTAAAAAGAAGGAGAACTCTGCTGCACTCTTTTTGTTCAATCCCTGCGTCATGCCTCCAATAATGGTGGCCGCAGAACGCGAAACGCCCGGAATCATGGCAATCACCTGAAAAAATCCAATGGCCAAAGATTGCTTGCGAGAAGGCTCTTGATCTGGAACTTCTTTGAAATACTTATCGATAAAAAGGAGAACAATACCGCCAAGCACCAGAGATACTGCGACAGTTGTGGCACTTTCTAAAAGCGCATCGATATAATCATTCAAAAGCAAACCAAGCACGGCTGCAGGAATGAAAGCGATGATAAGCTTGAGGTAGAACTCCAGACTTTTAAGAAAGCGCTTGTAGTAGAGCACCACCACGGAAAGGATGGCACCAAACTGAATGGCAATGGTAAAAAGCTTAACAAAGCTATCGTTGGCAATTCCCATTACGCTCGAGGCAATAATCATATGTCCGGTAGAAGATACCGGAAGGAATTCAGTCAACCCCTCGATGATGGCGAGGACAATGACTTCAATTAAACTCATGGGTTATTTTTTCTTGAAGAAAATGGCGAATACACCTATAACAAAACCAATCAATACTGTGATTGGTGCTATGGTGATTTTCGTTGTTGAGAAGATATCTTCAGAACCTGCCATCAAGCTAAATCCTACGACAATAAATACGACGCTGGCAATCATGAGCAGGTAATTCTCACGACCGAACAACATACTGCTTGCGCCCTTCTCTTCCTTTTTAATATTCGCTTGTGGATTATTTTTACTCATCAGTACAGTTCTTCTAGTTTAAGTCTTAGGTATTTCCGTGTTGCAAAATAACTGCAAATTAGGGTTAATAAAATACCAAATAGCAGAATTATTGCAGCCAAGATACCGATTTCCTGCATGTTGATTAATGCCACTGCATCTGGAATAAATACCCAAATCACGTAGGCTAATCCAGCCAGGACAGGCAATGTAACAAGTATCGACCACAATGCCATGCGCATCCCTTTAGCCAAAAATGGCTTTAAGATGAACCAGGGTTTTGCACCTACCAATTGCATGCTGCGTATAATAAATCGCTGGGCATAAAGCTCCAGACGAATTGTTCCATTAATAAGCGTGATGGCAATCAATACAAAAAGTAAAGCAAGGGCACCAATGCCAATCAATACCTTTCCTGCATTGGCTTCGATCTGTTCTAAAATGCCACTTTGGTAGTTGACTTCACGTACAATTTTCTCTTTTCCCAAATCCACTTTCATGCGCGCCAGGTTGGTCTGGTTGGCATAATCCGCATTTAAGTGAATTTCTAAAGTTGCAGGAATCGGATTGTATTCGAGGGTATTAAGAATATCTTGATTCAAATCGCGGGTCATTTCCTTCAAGCCTTCTTCACTCGAATAGTAGATGACCTCTTTTACTTCTTCCTTGGATTCAAGCGCAGATTTAACCGCCATTATTTGAGGTTCCGGCGTATCAAGGTGAAAAAGTACCACCAAAGAAACATGCTCTCTTAAGCGGTTTTCGAGCTTCTGCCCGAATAACATGACGGTTAAAAACAGTCCAACCATCACCAATACCGCAGCAATACTCAAAATGGAGGCTAAGGAAGAAGAATGACGTCGACGGGTATTTTTCACACTGATTTAAATCTGCTTGCCTGCGAAAATAGCCATTATTTGCACATTCGCCATCATGGGTTCCTTTGCTTAAATTCGCAGCCTGAAATTGATTCCAATGGCAAACTACGATCCAGCATCCTTTGAAAAGAAATGGCAAGACAACTGGGCGGCGCAAAAGATTAATGCGGCGTCGAACAATTCGGATAAACCGAAATATTATGTGCTCGACATGTTCCCTTACCCATCGGGAGCAGGTCTTCACGTAGGCCATCCGCTGGGTTATATTGCTTCTGATATTTATTCCCGTTACAAAAGATTAGAAGGATTTAATGTCCTTCATCCAATGGGCTATGATGCGTTCGGATTACCGGCTGAGCAATACGCCATTCAAACCGGACAGCACCCAGCCATTACCACCAAAGAAAATATTGCCCGTTACCGCGAGCAGCTCGATAAAATCGGTTTCAGCTACGATTGGGACCGCGAAGTGCGCACCTGCGAACCCGACTATTACAAATGGACACAATGGATTTTCCTTCAATTATTCAATTCCTGGTATAATCCAGCTGCGAAAAAGGCAGAATCCATAAACACCCTGATTGCCGCATTTGAAAAAGAAGGCTTTAAAGGCAATGATGATTGGGCACTTACCGGTGGCTTCGAAATTGAAATTCCGTCATTTACTCCAGCTGAATGGGCCAACTTCACCGAAGAAAAAAAGAGCGAAATCCTCCTCCATTTCCGACTTGCTTACCTATCTGACACCTACGTAAACTGGTGCCCTGCGCTGGGAACGGTATTGGCGAATGAAGAAGTAAAAGATGGGGTCAGCGAGCGTGGCGGTCATACGGTAGAAAGAAAAAAAATGAAGCAATGGAGTTTGCGCATCACGGCCTATTCCGAACGTTTGCTAGAAGGACTTGAGAAAATTGACTGGACCGATTCCATCAAGGATACCCAAAGAAACTGGATTGGTAAGTCGGAAGGATGTTCGGTATTCTTCCAATTGGAAAACCATACTACCCCGATTGAGGTGTTTACAACACGTCCGGATACCCTCTTCGGAGTAAGTTTCCTAACCCTTGCTCCTGAGCACAGTCTTGTTGCTGAAATTACGCCAGCGAGTCATAAAGAAGCTGTCGATGCTTATGTTACCAAAGCGAAAAACCGCACAGAGCGTGAAAGAATGTCGGATGTAAAAAACATCTCAGGCGCTTTTACCGGAGCCTATGCTTTGCACCCATTTAGCGGAGAACGTAT
>JALRIQ010000351.1 GCA_023277325.1 Bacteroidia bacterium
CAGTGAGGCTATCGCCTTCCTTCACGGTATAATGAACCGTATCGTACTTGACGTCTTTTTTCGTCTTTTTGCCTGTGAAGTAATAGGCATCATAAGGCTCGTAATGCAGGGAACGCACCCACTTGGCTGAGTCCTTAAGCGCTAGAGGAAGGATTAATGGAAAGCTGTCCATCATATCCGGAATAATGCGGCGCTTATAGGTTGGGTTTAGAAAATGGAGATTCTGAACTGGAACCGACGAAAGGGCGGCAATTTGATTCAGTGAGCACCAGGTATGCACGTACATTTTAGCACCTGCTTTGGGTGGGGTAAATGGGGTTGGCTTGAGTTTATGGGAGGCAGTAAACTTCCATAAAATGGCAGCAGCCGAAGCTCTTCCGATAATGGCGGAAGCGTTTGGAGCCAGGTCTTTTCGGATTGACCAGTAAGTAGCGCTATCGTAATTATAACGAATGGCCTTGTTCACCTTTGGGGCGCTCGACATAAAGGCCGCAATCGACAAGGACCAGTTCTGGTAAATTTTTTGGTATTCCAGCATCGCTCGGGCAAAGGCTTCTGTGGCCAAAATGGGGTCGAGGCGCTCATCGATATAGGAGCTGATCTTTAAATCAAAAAGCTTGGCTTGGGTATAGTTAAAATGCCAGATGCCACGGGCACCATTTAAGGTATCGAAATAATCGAACTGCAGTTCACTGCTGGCCAATGCTACGTACTTAAGCTCGGAAGGGAGTCCGTTTTTGTGGAGTATGGAATCGATGATGGGAAAATAATAGGCAGCCCTACCCAGCGCAATCTCAGTTTGTGTTTTTCTGGCTTTGGAAAGCTGCTTTACTTCACGCACAATTGAGGTATCCCACTTGATGCTTAGCGGCTTCATGGTGGGCGTAAACTGCGCACGGATTAAGCTGTCCTGAGCGAGCAGCCCAAGCGGAAAACAAAGGAGTAGGAAAAGGAGTAATTTAGGCTTCATGCGTGGCAATGCTTTCTTGCAAAGAATGCGCAAAAGATAGCAAATCCACGTCGTTCCTCCTAGCTGCCATCAACTGAATTCCCCAGCTCATTCCCTCAATTTTTCCGGGTCCGGGAATCGAGATGGCTGGCATTCCTGTGATATTGGCTTGAACGGTAAAGATATCGGCTAAATACATCGCCACCGGGTTATTCGCTTTTTCTCCAATTTTAAAGGCAGGAGTAGGGGTGGTAGGCATTAGGATGAAATCGTAGTTGGCCAGGATTTCTTCTGTTTTGTCTGTAATAAAACGACGTACTTTTTGTGCCTTGGTATAGTAAGCATCATAGAAACCTTCAGAAAGGACAAAGGTTCCAAGCATGATTCTTCTTTTCACCTCCGGACCAAAGCCTTCAGAGCGTGATTTTTTAAAGGTAGACTCCAGGTCCGTTGCATTTTCGCTGCGGAATCCATATTGAAGCCCTTGGTAACGGGATAGATTCGAAGATGCCTCCGCTGTAGTCAATACATAATAGCAAGGCACCAGGTAATCGATATACGGGAAGCCAACCTCTTCTACGGTATGGCCTTCAGCACGCATCTTTTCAATCTGCGCCCGCATGTGCGCGGCTACTTCAGGGTGAATGCCCTCGCCCTCCAAACACTCGCGGAGGTAAGCGATTTTTTTAGGCCCAGGAGAATTCAGTTCAAAATTTGGCGCTGGACTTTGCAGGGCAGTCGCATCATACTCATCTTTTCCTGCCATCACACTGCAAAGCAAGGCGCAATCCTCAACATTGGTGGTGATTGGTCCGATTTGATCGAATGACGAAGCATAAGCCAATAAACCATGACGCGAAATCGTGCCATAGGTAGGCTTAAACCCTACCGTTCCGGTAAACGCTGCTGGCTGACGAATGGAACCACCGGTATCTGAACCGAGGGCTGCATGGCAAAGACCAGCTTGTACAGCAACGGCAGAACCGCCAGAAGACCCACCCGGAACACGGCTGGTATCGTCGGCATTGAGCACATTGCCATAGGCTGAATTTTCGTTGGAAGCACCCATCGCAAACTCGTCGCAGTTGGTGCGGCCAATAAAGATGGCATCTTCGGCCAATAGCCGCTCTGTTACCGTTGCGGAATAAAGCGATTCAAAGCCATCAAGAATTTTAGAGGAAGCAGACACCTTGTGCCCCGCATAGCAGATATTGTCTTTTAGGGCAATGACCATTCCAGCGAGAGAACCTGCATTACCCGCCTTGATTTTCGCATCAATAGCTTTTGCACGTTCCAAGGCCTCTTCTGGCCAAAGTTCTAAAAAGGCATTGAGCCCAGCTTTGACCTGAGCGCGATGAAGAAAGGCTTCGACGGTTGCCTCGCAGGTGGTTTTCCCAGCGAGCAATGCGGTGCGGTAGTCTGAGTACCCTGTGTATGCTTCCAATTGATTAGTGGTTTGCCGACTTGTTTTCTTCGGATTTCTCTGGTGAAGCTGATTTGTTTGGGTCGTCTTTCATCCCCTTCTCAATCTCTTTCTTCACATTCGATTTTGCATCGTTAAACTCACGAATACCTTGACCGATACCACGCATCAGTTCTGGAATTTTACGTCCGCCAAATAGCAAAACGACAGCAAGAATAATGAGGATCCATTCGGCTCCACCGGGCATGCTGATTAATAAAAGTGCTTGGCTAATCATTGTCTTATTTTATGCCTGCAAATTTAGGTGATTATTCATCAAATAACCTAAGAACACCGCTATACCGCTACAATGCGGTCTGTAACGTATTCTGGCACGACAGGACAGAGGTTCAGGTTGAGGCAAATGGGTAAATCGTCGACGCCCAATCGCTTGAATCGCTGCGCATGAGAAGAGCGGTCAACTACATCATGCAGCGTATCTTTTGAAGCATGCCAAAGTTCTTTCGCCATCAGG
>JALRIQ010000352.1 GCA_023277325.1 Bacteroidia bacterium
CTGACAGACTTTTACCAACGCGCATCACGCTTCGCCCGCCTGGGTTCTGGATCTGCCTCCCGTTCAGTATATGGCGGCTTGGCCTATTGGGGACAACACGATGAATTTCCGGAAAGCAATCAGGAATTTGCCGTTCAGCTTGCCGATGGCGTTCACCCGGTATTTAAAGACTTCTGTGATACCATCCTTTTGGTGCACCGTGGTAGCAAGGACGTGTCGAGCACTGTGGGACATGATTTAATGAATAATCATCCCTTTGCCCCGCAACGTTTTGAACTGGCAGCCAAGAACATGAGCAGCCTGAAAGAAATTTTAGCCAGTGGCGATTTGGTGGCTTTTACACAGTTAGTAGAGTCAGAAGCCTTGATGCTGCATGGTTTGATGATGAGCTCCCTACCTTATTTCATCCTGATGAAGCCTAACACGCTGGCTATCATCGAAAAAATATGGGCTTACCGCAAACAAAATGGCGCCCCAATTCTTTTTACATTAGACGCGGGAGCAAATGTTCATCTTCTCTATCCGGCTGCAATAAAGCAAGAAACAGAGAAATGGATCGCTGAAGAGCTAAGCCGTTATTGTGAAAACAATAGCTATATTTGTGACCACGTTGGAAATGGCCCTTCAAGGCTAACCAAATGATAAAGGAATCACTCTTTTACGCGAAAATTCTCCTTTTTGGAGAGTATGGAATTATCGAAGATTCCATGGGACTTTCTATCCCCTACAATTATTACAAGGGAAAATTAAGTTTTGAAAACGATGCCGATGAAAAAACCATCGCGCAATCGAATACCCACTTAAAAGCGTATGCCGCCCATCTTCGTAAGGAAATGGAGTCGGGAGAGTTAAAGGCTCAAATTGATGTAGACCGTCTTGATGCTGACATTGCCAAAGGCATGCACTTCAATTCGGATATTCCACAAGGTTTTGGTGTAGGAAGTTCGGGCGCACTCGTTGCGGCCATCTATAACCAGTATGCCACCAATAAAATTACTCCGGCAGACAATTCTGCACGTAAAGAAATATTGGAGCTTAAAGTAACCTTGGCCCAAATGGAATCCTATTTCCATGGAAAAAGCTCAGGTATGGATCCATTGATTTGCTACCTGAATATCCCAATACTCATTAAATCGAAATCTGATCTGGATGCAGTAGGACTTCCATCCTATAATGCAGAAGGAAAAGGAGCTATTTTCTTGCTGAATACAGGTAACCCCGGGGAAACCCAACCTTTGGTAAACTGGTTTCTGGAGCGTTTGAAGCAAGATGGCTTTAGAAACATGATGAAGGAGCAATTTGTCAAGTACAACGATGAGTGCATCAAATCCTTCTTAAAAGGCGACTATAAGCCACTTTTTGCCAGCTTGAAGAAGCTGAGCAAATTAGCGCTTGATAATTTTACGCCGATGATTCCTGACCTCTTCCACAAACTGTGGCAGCAAGGCATTGAAACGAATGCCTACTACCTCAAACTCTGCGGAAGCGGCGGAGGTGGCTTCATCCTCGGATTTACGCCTGACCTGAACAAGGCGAAAAAATACCTCAAAGAATACGAGCTCGAGATCATTCACCGTTTTTAAAAGACGATGAGCGAGTACCTCAATAAAAAGCAAAGAACCATCCTGGTAAAATTCCTTGCTTACCTGGGTCTGGTGCGTTGGCATAACCTCGGCCTGGTTGCGCTTGCCCAATATTTGGCCGCCATCTTTTTGCTCAATCCAAGTAAGTCATTCCTCCAAATCATCGCAAACCCTGGACTCCATTTTTTGGTGTTTTCCAGCGGCTTGATCATCGCTGGAGGTTACCTCATCAATGCCTTCTACGATATGGAGAAGGACCTGGCCAATCGGCCGAAGAAGCTCATCATGGGACGCATCATTTCCAAGAGTTTTGCCCTGAACACCTACCTGCTGTTCAATTTTACGGGCCTGCTCATTGGCTTTGTACTGGGCTGGCGCGTGTTTTTGTTTTATGGGGTATTCAGCTTCCTGCTCTGGTTTTATTCCCATAAGCTGAAAAAAATGCCCTTCATCGGGAACCTGACAGCCACCTTCCTGTCGGTATGCTCCTTCTTTGTGGTTTGTGTGTACTTTTGGCAATTAAGTTGGACCATCGTTTTGTATGTGGTATTCTTGATTCTTGCCGAGTTAATCCGCGAGATTGTAAAAGACATGGAAGCCATCAAAGGCGATATCGTTTTTGGCTATAAAACGGTTTCTGTGGTTTTGGGCATCGAGAAAACCAAATCCCTGATTTACGGCCTGATGCTCCTTGGCGTCTTACCCATCTTCCTCGTTTACAAACTCCAAGGTTGGGGTCCGGTTATGTTCTTCCTGCTTTTTGCTTTCTTTTTATGGATGATTGCAGCCTTGATGTTGACCTATTCCAAAGAGCGCAAAGATTTCGCAGCAGTCAATACCCTTTTGAAAGTGATTATTGTGCTCGGGGTTTTGAGTATCGGATTGATTTAAGTCCTTAGACTTTCAGATTGCCAGACTTCCAGATTACCAGACTTTCAGATTGCCTGACTTCCAGATTGCCAGACAAAAAACCCCGTATTAGTAAAGAATACCGTCATCCTGAGCCTGCCGAAGGACTTTTGCCTTTGAAACCCGAACCAGAAACTGAGCGTAGTCGAAGTTAGAGCTGCTCCGATCTAAATCCCGAAGCCGACGCCTTTCGAGGTATTCGTTGTTATAATAAAGCCCAGTACTACTCTAGCTTCGGCTACGCTCAGCTTTACTACTTTCTCCGAAAAGCCCTTCGGCAGGCTCAGGGTGACGTAAATTCTATTTAACTCTCAACCTTCAACTCTCAACCTTGAACTCTCAGCCCTCAACTCTACCCCCCCCTAATTCCTTATTCCTCACTCCTTAACCCTGAACCCTTAAATCTACTTGAACAAACAAATCGCTAACTTGCGGCAATGATCGCCTTCTATATTCTCAACTTGGTTTGTCTTGCTGCGCTTCTACTCCTCACCTATACCAAAACCCTTTGGTCGCGATTGAGTTTGATAGGGATGGTTGTTGGCGTAGCCCTAGGTTGGTTTGCAAATGGCGAATATGGCATGAGCGTTTTTATGGCTGCCTGCGCTTTTACCGCTTATTCAAGTTTTAAAATGGAAGTTGCGCCACTTGATCAAAAGATTGTTAGCGGCGTAGCATCTGTCATGGTAATATCCATGCTGGTACGTTTGATGCATTGGCCCTTGGTTACTCCCATACTTTTTATCATGTGGCTCAGTGCTGCTGCGAGTTTAGGCATTCTCATTCGCCAGGTTATCCGTCAGAAAGGACCTACCGAACAGACCGGTATTTTATTGATTCTTGTATTTGAATCCGTGAGTCAGGCAATACGCGTATTTGACCTGGTGGTATAAAAAAACCGGAGCCCTTTGGAATCCGGTCGATCGCCAATAACATGCTCTCAAATTCGTGTTTTTGAAATAAACCTGCTCAGAAGGTAGAGGCTTTTATGCCTTTGCCAGTTGCGTGGGCCCGAAAGAAAATCGGGTTTTATTGACCAAAGAACCATTTTCAGCGACGAGTGACGCAGAAGCCTGCGGTTGCCAAACTTTTTATTCATGAATTGTTAACTAATTAAACAGACCGCTATGAAAAAAATACTCTTATTGACCTTTATCAGCTTAGCTTTTGCCTGTGGAAATCAGGAAACAGAACCCAAAGAAGAAGTTAGTCAGCTTGAAGAAACGAGCATTATTTAGTAAGTGAAGAAATCAGCTATACCGCAGATGGAATCACCATGAACGGCTACCTCAATAGGTGAAGAGTTCAAATTGCCTTTGGCCTGCGATGAAGATGCCACCAACAAAAGTTGGGAAGCTTTGGAGAAATTCCTGAGTGAGGCCTTCAAATAATGCCATTTTAATCCATTAGCGTAAAGGCTCACCTCTAGGGGTGGGCTATTATTTTTTTAGGATAGCAAGACTTCCAATGCGTATGCTGCTTCTGTCAAATTATTCAAGCGCAACTGCTCAGCACTTCGAATACCGGGAACCCAAAGTAGGGTGCCATCAGCCGCGCAGAGAATGGGCCATTGTCCTTTTTGAAAAAGGTCGATTTTGGCATCTATAAACAAATCACTCAACTTCTTTTGTCCTCTCATCCCAAAAGGCTGCATCCGATCTCCCTCCTGCCATAAACGGAAAAAACATCCCTCATCAATAAAGTGATTCGCCAATAAAATGGTATTGGCATTGCTGGGCCAGGATTGCGGTGATTCTCGCTTCAGCTCAAACTTAAAACTCCCAAAAGAAAAAGACCGGCTGTTTTCGTCCTCTTCTATTCGTAAAGAGAACTGCACTGGTGATTTATTGCCCGTTTCACGACGGCGAACAATCCATACTTTTCTATCCGCCAGCAAAATATGACTGGGTGACTTAAAAATAGCGCCAGGACTGCCTTCTGTTCCCAATACAAAAGCAGCCTGATCCTCCAAGGCAAAAGGCTGAAGAATATGCCGCATCAAGAGGCGTGCGGAAGTATGGGTTTTTATGGCAAAGGAAATATGTATTTCCTCTCCCACTTCTTTCACAAACTCCTGCTGCTCTTTGTTGAACTGGTCCTGCAAAAACACATTCACTTCCTGCATGATTTCCGAGATCCTCGAAAACTGACGAACTGTTCCTGGATATGCTTCTTCCCAAGGACTTAAAAGCGTATGCCGGATAAAGTTGCGTTTATACTTTACCGATGCATTGCTGCGGTCT
>JALRIQ010000353.1 GCA_023277325.1 Bacteroidia bacterium
TGTACACCTTCACTTCATCGATACTCCCTTCAAAAAAACGGGCTCCATCCACCCGTCGTCCAATCATTAGGTTGTTTCCTGTTCCGGTATTTACTGAAGTGGTAATATTTCCAGCTGTATCCAGTGTACCGTCAACAAATAGGCGGAAGTTGAGTGCAGCACTTGGGTCATAAACCACAGCTACATGATGCCAATTTCCATCGGTTATGGATGTTGTGCTGCTTAGTCCGCTGCCGGCAACTTCAATCCGTAAGGCATTGCTCCAAAGCACATTCAAGGTAAAGCGAGCACCCGTCGACGAGTTTCCCCAGTCGGTAATAATTTGTTGAATACCCCCATTACTGGGATTAGCATTTGCACTTGTTCTAATCCAGGCTTCAACTGTTCTTGCTGCGCTTCCAGAGATACCGGAAAAACTTGTTTGAATATAGTCATCGGTGCCGTCCAAGTTTAAGGCCCGATTTTGTGCGAAAGAAAATGATCCTAAAATGCAAAGGAATAGGAGGAGAGACGCAAGCTGCTTCATAGCTTTAATTTATGGTTTCAATATAAAACAATCCAAATTCATTTTTTTACAGAAATTCGAATCGTCAATTTCTTAGTTACGATGTATTTTCTTGAATAGCTTTGCCATGTTTACCAAAAGAAGATGCCATCAATGTTAGTTATCAAGTGGATGTGGTTGGTGTAGAAATGTCGTTGTCCTGGTTCGGGATTTGGCTCGAAGGGGGCTATGGCGATCAGGGAAATGTAAAGGCAGGAATTTCCTTCAACTTCAGAAAATAGAAATAGCTCAACACCAAGAAAGAGTAGTGATGCAGACAAGGTAGCACTCTTTTTTTTTCATCTTTTCTAGATGGAATTCGTCTATCCTGCCTGTTGGAGTCACTCGCTGAATCAATGAAATTGTTCATCTTTGCTTCATGTCGCCTTTTGCAGCAAAGCTAGCTCGTCAGATCGGTGCAGTCGTATTTCTGGCAGCTGTATTCCTGGCCTATTCTTATCCATTGGTCTGGCATTGGGATGCGCAGATTATAGGACTAGACAAGGCCTTTGCTGATACTCCGCAGATTCTTTCGAACCTCTACCTGTTTCAGGCAGATCTTGCCGCGGGGAGTTACGGCCATACCCAGGAGCTTTTTTATCCCGTAGGTGCCAGTACATGGATGCATGGATTTACACCAGGTATGTCGCTATTGTATGCCTTTATTGGGGGCAATGTTTTCAGCTTTCTCAATAGTTTTCTTTTATGCTGCTTCGTGCTTTCTGGTCTAGGGGCTTATCGCCTGGCACAGGGCTATACAACGAGTTTTGTTGGCGCACTCTTGGTGGCTTTTGTTTTTACCTTTTCCAGTTTTCACCTCGCACAGTGGCAGGACCATTATTGGTACGTGATTAACTTTACCTTACCCTGGTACTTGCTGTATTTCCCTAAGGTATTTGATTTCCACCCCCAGCATTGGTTTTTTCGTCTGGCATCGATTAAATACCTGCTGATTTGTTTTGCCTTGGGAATTGTATCGGCTTCTCTGGAATATTATACCACCTTCTTTCTAATTTATTTGAGTGTGTTTTATGCGTTTTGGAAACGGTATTTATCACAGATTAAATGGACCTGGGCACCATGGAAAAAGGCACTAAGCTGGGGTATCGGTATTCTACTTATTTCTTTTTTGATCGATACGTTGCGAAGTTTGGGTATGGACGATAATCACGGGTTCTATTGGAGCGGTGATTTAGCCGGATTGGTAGTTCCGCAGAATAATAAATTCTTTGGGACCCTATTCGCCAGTTGGCAGGGCGCATGGCAAGAGCCGGGACCGGATGAGAAAAATATCTTTTTAGGTTTCAGCTTTATCCTTGGTTTGAGCCTCGCCAAAAGGCTTTTTTGGAAGGAAACTGTGCTTGATGCAAAAGGCAAAAACCTGTTTTATGCCACCACATTTTTGCTTGTGCTTTGTTTCCCCGTGCTAAAGGTTTTTGGAATTACCTTGCTCAAATTACCAAGCGCATTGCTCCATTATGTTCCTTTCTTAAACAACATTCGTGTGCCTACGCGGTGGGCTATCTTGGTTTACCTTTTTGCCATGCTTTTTTTGGTCCGCATGTTTGAGCTGGGACTGAGCACGAAAAGACGAAATTGGGCATTCAGTATACTGATTCTTGCCTTGGTTTTCGAATATTGGCCCAACACCTATTTACGTTTTCCAGCCTCCCCAGTTGATGAACATGTTGAGCTGATCAAAGCAGAAAAAGGAGAGGTGCTGATGACTTTACCCTTTGGCGTACGCGATGGATTTAAAATGATTGGTGAGCAGGACAATCGACTCCAATATGAACAAACCCTGCATCATAAGAAAATGCTGGGAGGTTATTTCTCGCGGGTCGCTGACACGGTATTCCACTTCTATGAGCAAGATGCACTTTGTCGTGATTTGTTTAGCAAAATGGATAAATCGGATTCCAGTTATATACTTCAAGATTACTCTTCGTTCTTTATGAACTTCCACCCAAACTTGCTCTACCTGAGGAAAGATTATGTGGGAAGCAGAGCCTGGCTGCATTTCGCTGAGGCGTGCTGGCAACAAGGGATAAAACTGGAAAAAGTTTCACCTCAGTTGTACCGGATAATTTATCCATAAAAAAAGTCCCACTTCTCAGAAGCGGGACTTTCATTTTATTCGAACTTATTGATTTCGTCGATCGTTTTTGAGCTTGGCTAGTTTGGCTTCTTCAAGGAAGGAATCTGCCGGTAAAAAGCCTTCAATACGGTGAGCGATTTTTTCTTCATGGTGCACAAAGAGTAAAGTAGGATAGGCGCGTACTTTGTATTTGTTGGCCAGAGGAATACCTACTTCACTTTCCATATTGATTTTCATATTGATGAAGTTGGCATTCATAAAATCGGCCACATCCTGGTCGGAAAAGGTTCTTTTATCCAACTCCTTGCACCAGCCACACCAATTGGTATATGCGTCGATAAAGATGGCTTTTTTCTCTTTTTTAGCCAGTTCCACAGCCTCCTCATAGGTGCCTTCGAAATAGTTCAGCTTGTCTTTTTTTTCTGTTTTGTCGGCTACTTGAAAAGCCATACCCAAAAGGGCAACTAAAAAGAGTGCCCCGGCGAATTTCATGCTTTGTTTCTTCATCTTTATCTCCTTTCGTTTTCTATCAATACCAACTCGGCATAATAGGTAAACATTATTATACGAATTATTTCTCTCCACATCTCACATCTCACATCTCACGTCTTATGTCTCACGTCTTATGTCTCACGTCTCACGTCTCATGTCTCATGTCTCACGTCTCTCGTCT
>JALRIQ010000354.1 GCA_023277325.1 Bacteroidia bacterium
AGCGAATGGTCGATTAAGGGAATTGAGCGTAAAAAGAGACTGTCTTCAGCGGGTAATAAAGAACACTGATCTCCAAGGGCTACATGTACCCATCCCGTATAACCCGGGGCCACCATCAAGCCATTCCCAGTGGGGGAATTGCTGTGTAGCCAGTAATATTGGTAATTAAGACTGTCGCCGCCGCTCGGCACTCCATTGAAGTTGGCTGAATTTCCGGCAGGACAGACCACCGTATCTCCTTGAAGAAAGATGGATAACGGGGCTCTTACCTGAATTTGTATTTCAGCGGTATCGCCAAATGCCGTGCATCCATCCGTTAGAATGACATGAATTAAGGTATCCCGATCGAAGGCCATATTTTGTGCGTTGCCTAAAAGCCCAAGCTCTGGCCAGCTGAAGGTATAGGCATTGGTCAAGCCACCACTTCCGCTGGCCGATAACTGAAAGCTTTCCAGAGAACATACCAAAGTGTCGCTTATTATATCAAGCTGAAGGGAGTCGCGGAGGGAAAGAGTGAAATAGGCCGTATCACTGATCTTCTGGCAAACATCCACCAAGACCAAAGCATAGGTTTGTTGGGAGTCGGGTTTTAGCCAGGCGAATTTACCCGCATTCAGCGTTTGTTTTGATGCAGAATCGAGCCAAAAATAGGCAAGGCTATTGGAGTCGGGAGCGATCCAGTTGGCACGGAGCTCGATGCTGTCGCCGCGGCAAACTACGGTATCATTAGGAGCAATGGCACTGATTGACGGGCGGTAGCTAAAAAAGCTCATTTTGAATCCGCTTCCAACTACCGCAGGGTCGGAGGAGTGGCGAATGGTCAGCGAGTTTCCTAGAATGATCAGGGTATCTCCACTAAAAGGTAAATTGGTGCCCGTGAGTTTGGCGATTAGTGTTCCACTCGAGTCGGCACCTTCAAAGAGGTAGAGGTAGTCGTAATTATTTTCGTAACTGAACTCATGAAAACGTATTCCAATTGAATCAGCGCCAGGCGATGTAAGTGTGAGGTAGGATTCGTGCAAATCGGAATAGGCCGATTCGCCTCCATCGTCATATACCAGCCCATTGCAATACTCCACTTTTTGAACGCCACCTGTTGGCATTATCATGGCGTGGCAGATATCTGCAGTCGAATCGATTAGAATATGTTGCGTTTTATGTGCGGTATCACTTCCATTGCCAAAACAATTGAATGCAATCAACTGAATATCATAAAAGCCATATCCGGTAAAGGTATGAGAAGGGTGTTCTGAGGTATCGGTTGTTCCATCTCCAAAATCCCAAATGAAGGAAGTTGCATTTTCCGAATAATTGAGGAAGGATATGGCTGATGTATTAAAACAAAGAAAATTCTCGGAACTAAAATTAGCACGAACGACGGTACTATCAAAAGGATCACCCACCCCGGCAGCATGCCAGGCATTCGTGGTAGCGATAACTTCTTTTGAGCAAGCACCATACAAATCCTTCGCAGCAAGAATCGAGAAATAACGTGCGTCGGAATAATTGCTAAACCGGCTTAAGTAAGTGCTTAGGCTTCTGTAGGCAATCTGCTGGGCAATGGGCATTCCAAGGCTATCTACCGAATAGAATTCTTGGTTATCGTTGGTTCCAGTATCTCCTTCACAGAGCAAATAGTACCAAAAGTTTTGAACGCCAGAATTGGTATGAACCCCGCCATTATCGCCCGTTCCTCCATACCAATATTGTCCTTTGTACGTATCGGGGTCGCCCTTGACTTTTGGGAACTGCATGTTGCGGATTCCCGAGCCATTTGGTGTCATTTCTTCCCCAATTTTCCAGCTGGCATTGCTTTTATTTTCGAACTCGATAGAATTACCGAAGATGTCGGAAAAAGATTCATTCAAGGCCCCACTTTCATTGCGGTAGATGAGGTTGGCAGTATAGGTGGTAACGGCATGTCCGATTTCATGTCCGCAAACATCAATAGACGTTAAAGGTGTGAATGTCGTTCCGTTTCCATCGCCATAGGTCATTACATAGCCATTCCAGAATGCATTATTGTAATTGTTGCTATAGTGCACATAGCTCCGTATGGTCGCCCCTTGATTATCAAAGCTCTGCCGATTGAAGTTGGACAGAAAATAACGGTAGGTTTTTTCGGCACCCCAATGGGCGTCCGTAGCAATCTCATCCTGCTGAACATTGGCATTGTCCCAGTAATTGTTGCTATCGATAAAATCGACGGCATTGGCATAGCTGGTAGAATTGTTCAGGTCATAGGTTTCTATTTTAGACCCCATGCTGCTATCACGAAGACGGTAGAGACCATTACTCATGCTGTCTACCTGAATGGTTTGGGATCCCGAATAGCGGGTAACAGCAGTACCATTCACATTGATATCATGAATTAAGCTTTCTGAAAACAAGATAGTTCCGTTGCTTGCATCCAAGAATACTTGATCATGGAAAAGGGGCTCCAGGGCATAGACTTTCATAGAATAGCCAAGGATCCATGCCTCTTCGGGATGATCTACATCTTTTGGGAACCAGCTGAGCGTGGGTTGCGGATAATAGGAAGCAGTTGGATCATTTTTTAAGTCTTTAAGCAAGGCTTCTTCTCCTTCAACTTCCCAGATATATTGATCAGCAGGTTTTGCAGATAGTGCAGCGCTAACAGCCTGCTCCGGGCTCAAATTCACATTTGCAACAGGTGGCATAGCGAATATGGCCGCATCCAGGGCTACTAATGTATTTCCTTCAAGATGGGCAGTAATGGTCGAACCATCAATTGGATGGTTTTGATAGAGTACCTGGAATCGAACATGTCTTTTGCCTATTGCATCTTCCTCTTCACGGATGAGGGCGAAACTATACGCATCGCTTAGTTGGTATACTTTTTTAAAGAATGCAGTAGGGTCGGACGAATAGCCAATTTGTGGTGAACGAAAGGCGATATAACGTGGGTACGTGCTGTAGTCCCAAAAATAAATTTCTTCCGTTCCCTTAAGAATAGAATCAGCTTGATGCCCCGTAAAAACCTGGGCTTTACTGGATGACATTAGGCCACTGAGGAGACCCACAAGAAGTAAAAGGCTTGCTCTCGAGCGCATGGTTTGTTTTTGGTTGGTCGAACAAAAGTGTTACTCAGCGACAAGTTACTACGATTTTTTCGATTCTCCGGTGGTTGAGAAAAAAAGGAGCGATGATACCGCAGAGCTCCTCACTGGGGAATCAAGATCGATCATAGGATTCAATTCTTTCATTCTCGGATCTTGATTCTCGTAGGTTCTTCTCTAGAATAACTATCCTCTGCCCGGGAATGAGCGGTTTTGATTACGAATTAGCAACATTAACAATATGTCCGCTTCGGATATTATTGGAATAATCGAAGTTATCCTAATGGGTTTTATAGATACTTCAGGCCAACATACGGGTCTCAAAGGGAATGACTCTTTTCGAGTAATTATTTTGTGATAAATTTATCTTTCGACTGAACCTTTTTGATGTGGTTAATATTGTTAACGTGCGAATACCATCAGAAAGAAAAAGCAAACCTGGATCTCTTGAATGAGCCCAGCGATTTCGATAATGCACATAAATTTGGAAATTGAATTAGTGCTTCAAAAACTAATTCCAATAAAATCAATACGCTAACGTAGGTTGAGGAGCGATAGAAAAGGGGCGCTAGCCTATATTAAGAATTTAAGTTCATTGAAGTTTTAATGTTTCATCCTTGAATCAATGGTTAAACTGCAGCGTTCGACCTTTTAATTCTCTTAAATTTTGTGTCGTGGATTTTTCAGCACCTCACATTTTTAGGTGAATACAAGAAAACTAGGAAATTGTCGGAATAACATCATATCTCGAATTCCCTGAGGCATACTGAACTATAAACTGCATGAGAAGACCAGAGCCCTCATAGTATCGTAACGAGACATCGGACATGCTGATCTTAAACCTAGACTGAATAGTTTTAGGGGTTTAGAAATAACGGAATTAACAGATGAATATATGCCCATGATTTAAAATAATGACATGAGCTTGCTTAATGCGCCCAGTATAAGTTTGGAATTATCTCTCCTGTTGCACTATTTACCACAACTTTATCTGTGATTTCCAAGGGCAGTGGATCGCCCACTTGCAGATTCATTTGATCTGCTAGCTCAGGATTAATAACCGTGAAACCAAACCTTAGTTTGGGAAGTACGGGGTCGTTTGATGGCGTCTCAATGCCGTCAATATTCTTGGTTTTTGTCCTTATTCCTGCAAGAGGTCGTGTAGTGGTAATAATAGCTTTTTTCGATTGAGTATACTTGTAGAAATATAAAAGGCTAATTTGGCTTTTTTCTATTTCAGCATTCCTGTGGATTTCCTGCTCTGGTTCATTTTTTTGGAGTTCATTGTCCAAGACACTGTTATTCTTTGATTCCAAACGAGAGTTTAAAGTTGGCATTTCAGCTTCTTGGGGAGTGTAACCATTTAAGGTAATCCTTGAAATTTTACCGCCTAAAAATCTTATCATAATCAAACTAAAGACGGCAGCCCAAAAATTGAATTTCCAATCTAAAAGACTCATGGGAGAAATTTCTTCTCCATCAAGTATATTTGGCTTATTGAAGTGTTCCCCAAATGACTCATAACCCGTTAATAACCCAATTAATAATCCAGTTGTATTTAAAATCCATAATGTCCCGCATAATAAGGCAACAAATCCAAAAATTTTTTTTTGCTTGATATGCTTTTCCATTTCTAACTGAATTAAAATTTTGAAATTGATAAAGAACGATGGCAAATATACTTTTTAGCTCAATAGAACTCCTTTCTAACCAGAATAGCTTTAAGCTTTTTGTTGGAAGTACCAGGAGCCACTTGTGGATACTGCAACATTTCAAACATCTTGAATTAGCCGACTACAACCTTCAATATCAAATCAATAAGGGAGAGAGACAAAGAATTAATACAATTCATCCCAAACGCTGGATGAAGAAGTCTTTTACAAATACAGCTGAGTTATTAGGCTACCTTTATTCTAAGTCTTATGACATCATAT
>JALRIQ010000355.1 GCA_023277325.1 Bacteroidia bacterium
TGCTCGGCGATTTTTCCGCCAATCTCATCCACTGCAATAAGCTCATCCATTGTGGCTGCGGCAAGGGCATCAATATTTCTGAACTTCTTCGCCAACTTTTTGGCCACCGTTTCCCCAACCATGCGGATGCCCAAGGCAAAAAGTACCCGTTCAAAGGGAATCTCTTTCGATTTTCGGATACCAAGAAGCAAGTTGCTCGCCGATTTCTCCGCCATCCGATCGAGGGCAATAACCTGATCATAAGTCAGGGTATAGAGGTCGGCATAATTGGCGATTAAGCCGGTATCAAAGAGTAACTCTACAGTTTCAGCACCCATGGAGTCGATGTCCATGGCTTTTCTGCCGATAAAATGAACCACCTTACCACGTACCTGAGGACCGCAGCTGGCATCATTCGGACAATAATGTTGGGCTTCACCTTCTCGTCGAACTAAGGGAGTTCCGCATTCAGGGCATTCCTGGGCATATACCAAAGGTTGCGCATCTACCGGACGTTTATCCAGATCAACTCCAGTCACCTTCGGAATAATCTCTCCGCCTTTTTCAACATACACGGTATCTCCAATGCGTAAATCCAGTTTGTTGATCTGGTCTTCGTTGTACAAAGAGGCGCGTTTAACAGTTGTTCCAGCCAGTTTTACCGGAGTCAGGTTGGCCACTGGAGTAATCGCTCCCGTTCTTCCTACCTGGTAAGTCACTTCTTCTAAGATTGTGGAAGCTGTTTCTGCCTTGAACTTATAAGAGATGGCCCAACGTGGTGTTTTGGCGGTGAAACCCAGCTCTTCCTGCTGGTCGTAATTGTTGACTTTAATCACCACACCGTCGATCTCGAAGCTCAGGTCATGACGTGCATGGTCCCAATGGTTGATAAAGGCCATTACCTCATCTAGGTTCGCGCATTTTTTACTGTGTTCAGAAATCGGGAATCCCCATGAGGCTGCTTTTTGCAAATTCTCGTAATGGTTTCTGTATTCGGCGCCATCGGCAATGACGTAGTAGAGGAAAAGGTCGAGTGGACGTTTGGCCACCTCACTGCTTTCCTGCATTTTTATGGTGCCGGCAGCGGAGTTACGTGGGTTAGCAAATCCGGGCAAACCCTCTTCTTCGCGCTCGGCATTCATTCGTTCAAATGCTGCACGGTGCATAAATACTTCACCACGTATATCGAAGTCGGCAGGATAGTCGCCTTTTAATCGGGTAGGGAGGTTTTTTATGGTTTTGATATTGGTGGTCACATCATCACCCTGAACGCCATCGCCGCGGGTGAGCGCTTGTTTTAGTTCACCATTGACATAGTTTAAGCTAATGGCAAATCCATCAAATTTGAGTTCACAGACATAGGAAAAATCGTCGGAGCCTAAACCCTTACGCACCCGTTCATCAAACTCCTGAAGCTCCTCCTTGTTGTAGGTATTCCCCAAGGACATCATACGATGCCGGTGCTTGATGGTTTTGAATTCTTTAGTAATATCCCCACCTACTTTCTGGGTTGGCGAATCGGGGTTGACCAGTTCAGGAAATTGTTTTTCGAGGGATTCCAGCTCCTTTAAGAGCATATCAAAATTGTAATCGCTGATAGCAGGCTGAGCGAGTACATAGTATTTATAGGAATGCGCTTGCAATTCCTTGGTGAGGGTATCGATGCGTTTTTTCGCCTCAGCTGCATTCATAGGAGCTATTTTTTCTTGGTATTCAGCAAATCTTCCAGCGGATAGTCCATCCGTTCATTTTCCACTTTGCCTCTTTTTATCAGGGCAA
>JALRIQ010000356.1 GCA_023277325.1 Bacteroidia bacterium
AAATCTGGATGTCTATTTCTCGAATAATCGACCAATCGAACCACCTAGTTCCATGAGCCAGGCAATGCCCATGTGCACCACGACTCCGCCAGCAATACTGCGGGTTTCATAAACCAGAATGCCTAAAATCATGCCTCCAAACCAGGAGCTGATAGTTTCTCCTAGGGGTTTTCCGAAATGAATGGTGCAGTACATCAGCGCGGCAAAGGGAATGCTCGTGGGACCTAAAAAGCGAGAGAAGGCAATCACCAAAAATCCGCGGAAGAAGAATTCGATATACACGAAGTCGATGCCATAAAACAACTCATAGATACCAGCCTGCTTGAGGTTCCAAGGGAATTCCTCACTGAATAATCGGGCTACTTTGGGATAATAGTGAATAAAGTCCTTTTGCGTGGAAGCCAAAGCAATCAGAGGAACCATCATCAATAACAAAAGAAAATAGGCCTTCCAGGAAACTCCTTGGATACTCAATCCATACACGCGCTTTTCGCTCTTTCTATCCATAAAGAACCACCACACAATGGGCAGCGAACACATGATTGGACCCAGAATCACTGTATTGGTGAGGCGTATGCCATAATCCCAATTTTCAAACGTGTGGTAGACCCAGGTGCTGTGCGCATTAAATCCCACGCGCAAGGCAAAAGCGAATACGGTGAGCAAAAGCAATCCAATAAATGCCGGCGATACCTTCAGCTCTTCCTTTTTGATCACCCCCCAAATGGCGAGGAAAATGACCAGCGGGATTCCATAAAAAAGCATGGCATAAAGCAATAAATAAGCTCCAGATGCTTCATTCAGCCAAGCCTGTTTAAGGCCCAATGAATACTGCAAGCTTGTAGCGATTGCCGCCAATATAAATGACAGAATAATGCTTTCCCGAGGGATACGGGTTACAAGGTAGTTCTGCAGAATAGCAATCAGCTTTTTCAAGTCCGCAAATTAAGGATTGTCAGGGCTTTGTCAAAAAATCCACAACTTATCTTCATTCCTTCTTTTCGGGCACAATAGCACCTAAATTTGATACCGCATTCGAACTCCCCCATGTACCTGATTTTTGATACTGAAACAACCGGATTACCCAAAAATTATAATGCCCCAGTAAGCGATACCGACAATTGGCCGCGATGCGTTCAAATTGCCTGGCAATTGCATGATGATAAAGGGTATTTGATTGAGGCGCAAAACCTGCTGATAAAGCCCGACGGTTTTGATATCCCGTTCAATGCCGTTCAGATTCATGGAATTACGACCGAAAAAGCCTTAGCTGAAGGACTTCCCCTTGCAGAGGTTTTATCCATATTCTCTAAAGCACTCGAACAGGCCCAGTATGTTGCGGGTCATAATATCAGTTTCGACCTCAATATCATGGGGGCAGAATATTTCCGTATGGAAATGGAAAATGCCCTTGAGTCGATTGCCTGGATTGATACCAAAGATGAGTCGACCGACTTCTGTGCAATTCCCGGAGGTAAGGGAGGAAAGTTCAAATGGCCTACCCTATCCGAACTGCATAACAAACTTTTTGGTCGTCCGTTTTCAGACGCCCATAACGCGGCTGCCGACGTAGAAGCCACTGCCCGTTGCTTTTTTGCTTTGATTCAGCATAAGGTGATTCAGCGGGAGAATATCCAGTTGGCGGAAGACGTGATGGAAAAATTAGCAGAAGTAGCCAAGTCCATCCTTGATACGGTTCAGGAAAAAGAAATTATTGAAGGGCCAGATCTGCGCTTCACGAAAAAGCCGACTGTATCGCCCACAAGCGGAGCACGCTCTTTTGTGCATTTGCA